>JBEKXM010000042.1:0-14077 GCA_049512115.1 Tepidisphaeraceae bacterium
GGCGCAGGCCGGCCTCGACGCGCCGGAGCAGTTCGGGGATCACTTCCTGCTCGTTGTACGCGGGGATGACCAGCGATAATTCAACGTTCTCGGTCATTTCCTATCCGCCATTGGCCCCGAATATATTTGTCCGCCCAAGGGTGGCTCAGGACTGAATAATAGTCTCTCCGGGTGGATTTGCATCATTTTTGATCAAAATGCGGACGATCCTTTTGGCCGCAACGGCCACGGCCGTGCCGAGTGCCGCGCCGGCGACGACGTCGCTGGGGTAATGGGCGTTGGCGGCGATGCGCTCGAGGGCGACGATGATCGCCAGCGTCCACCAAAGCGGGCGGAGTCGGGGAAGCACCATGCTCAGGCTCACGGCCATGGCGAAGGCCAGGGTGGCATCGCCGGAGGGAAAGGAAAAGCTCGCCTCGGAATCAACCAGGCCGAATCGAAAGGGATGTAACTGAAACGGCGGCACTGGCGGCACTCCATGATAAGGACGGATACGTCCCACGCACCATTTCAGCGGGGCGTTCAAAGCGGAAAGAATTCCGGCCAGGAATACGATCGCGGGCCTTTCCCAAAGCCGCGGCCCGCGGCGGATGCCAGCCCGCCAAGCGACCGCCAGAAGCGCGGCGCACATTGCGATCGTGAAGTAAAAAATCCCGGGAAAGCGAATGACGTCGGCGATATGGCGGTGATACTTGAGCCAATCGGCCAGGCCGGTGTCGTGGGCATAGGTGGAGAGGGGAATATCCAGAAACAAGGCGATGACGAAGGCGATGGAAAATGCGGCGAGCACAATCGAGATGGAGAGCCGCCGGTGCTGGGGCGGGGTCGCAAGCTGGGGATCGACGGACACGATTCAATGGATGATGGAATCGGGTGGGGCAAAGTCAAGGCAAACGCAAAGACCCTCACCCCAACCCTCTCCCAGATTACTGGGAGAGGGGGAAATGCCAAATGCGATGGCGCTGAGACAGAACCTACTCCTTCACCACGACTAGGCTCTTTCCCTCGACCATCATGTCGAAAACGACGGCGATGTCGTCGGGGCGGAGGCGGATGCAGCCCATGCTGGATTGCTTGCCGATGCTGTCGGGTTCGATGGTGCCATGAATGCCGTAGGAAAGTTTACCAACGGCCTGGCCGTCGGTGCCGGTCAGGCCGATCCAGTATCCGCCCAGGGGGTTTTTCGGATCGTCGGCGGCGATGACGCCTTCGCCGCGCGGGCTGTAATAGGTGGGATGTTTGAGCTTGCGGTGCGGCTCGACGATCCAGGTGCCGACGGGGGTGGAATCATCCCGGCCGAGGCCGACGGGATAGCTGGTGATGAACATCGCGCTTTTCTCGCCGGGCAAACCGCCGAGGTAGATGTCCATGGCGAACTTGTGGTTCTCGACGACGGCGAAGAAGGGTCCGTCGATGATCTTGATGCTGGCGCCGGCGCGGAGGCGCCGGGGCTCGATGCCGTTGATCCGGCTGAGAAGTTCCCAGGTGCAATCGTGGGCCATGGCGATTCTGGCCAGGCTGTCGCCGGGCTGGACGACGTAAACTCCGCCGTAGGCGTCATCGGCAAATCGGCGGTGCCCAAAGACGACGGTCTGGCTGATGCCGCTGAGCATGGCCTTGATCGAATCGATTTGTGACGCGTCCAGGTCGGCGGATTGGAGGGCGTCATTGAGTTCGGCGCGGGCTTCGAGGAAACGTCCGGCGTCGGTCTTGGCCTGGGCGCGGGCGAGAAGGGAAGAGCCCGAGGCGCTCGGCTCGGTGGCGGGTCCGGTGAGGCGCACGGCGGCTTCGACGGCATGGCCGGGCGTGTCGATCGCCGGGGGCGGCCAGGCGGGCGGGCTCGCGTCGCGCGCCGGTTGGGTTGCCGGGCCGAGGGGCGAAGCCGGTTCGTCGGACACCATCGGCGCCAGCGGCGCGGGGGTTTGCGCCGCGGGCGCCGACGACGACGGATGATTCATTTTGTAAATGAATGACAGCGCGGCGGCGGAAAAGCTGAGGAGCAGGATGGCCAGTAAGAGACGGCTGAGACGGCGGGCTTGGCGATTCAAGAGAACCTCCATGTTCTCAAAATCAAAACGGGTCGGCCGCGGAAATCACGGGCTGATGCAATTGGTGGCAAAGCGCCGAATTCCGCGATCGGTACACAGCATACTCAGCGGGATGTCATGGTCAAGCACCGGAAGCTCGGGAACGATTTGATCTTCAAATCCCATTCCGCAGGAGACGCCGATGAAATCCGGCTGAGCGAGGAAGCGGTCGTAGAAGCCCATTCCGCGTCCGATGCGATGGCCGTCGGCGGTGAAGCCCAAACCGGGAACGATGACCAGGTCGAGAAGATTGACGGGCATGGGCTGTCCGCTGACCGGCTCGCGGACGCCGGGGCCGGTGGTGGTCATGCGGGTTTGCAGGCTGGTGATCTCGACGGGGAGCATTCGCCGCTGGTCCCAACTGACCTTGGGAACGACGACGGTCTTGCCGGATTGCCAGCATCGCAACGCCAGGGGGGTAGTATCCAATTCCTGGGCGGCGGTGAGATAGAGCATGACGATGCGTGCGGCGGCGAATTCCGGGCTGGCAGCGAGAAATCCGGTCGCGGCCAGGCTTTTGGCCTGTCGATCCGCATCGGTCATCGCCTTGAGTTTCTCGTGAAGCTGGCGACGAATCGCTGATTTATCAGCCGCTTCGGCCATACACCCTCAATACAACCTGTCCGCTACGTTTCATCCACCGGTGGGCCGGGCTGGGATAAGTCCGTATCGCCCTGTTCAGCCCGCGGTGTCATTCGTTCCCTGATCTCGGCTTCATAGCCTCGATCCACGGGATCATAGTATACCTTATCGACACCGAGATAGTCTTGTTCGACAATTCCACCGGGAAAATTGTGGGCATAAAGATACCCCTTGCCATGCCCAAGCCGCTTGGCGCCCTGATAATGGGCATCCTTGAGATGTTTTGGGACGGGGAGGGTGCGGCCTTCCTTGACATCCCTGGCAGCCTGCCAAATTGCCATGGCCGAGGCGTTGGATTTGGGCGCGGTGGCCATGTAAATTACCGCCTGGGATAGCGTGAGCTGCGCTTCGGGCATGCCGATTTTTTCGACGATGTCGAAGGCGGCGGCGGCAACGGAAATCGCGCGTGGGTCGGCGTTGCCGATGTCCTCCGAAGCCAGGATGGCAATGCGGCGGGCGATGAAGCGCGGGTCTTCGCCGGCTTCGAGCATCCGCGCCAGCCAATACACCGCCGCGTCCGGATCGGAGCCGCGCATGCTCTTGATCAGCGCGCTGGCCGCGTCGTAATGCTCGTCGCCCGTCCCATCGTAAACGATCGCCTTTTGCTGGATGGATTGTTCCGCGACGTCCAGATCGACCTTGATGGGGCCGTTGGAATTGTCTTCCTTCTGTTGGGAGAGCACGGCGACTTCGAGAGCCATCAATGCGCGCCGGGCATCGCCGTCCGATTTGGTGGCCCAGAGGTTGATCGCCTGATCGGAAATCTCAAACTGTAGACTTCCAAATCCGCGATCTTTATCGGATAAGGCGCGGCGAACGAGGAGCCGGATGTCGTCCTCGCTGAGGGGGGAGAATTGGAAGATCTGGCTGCGGCTGACCAGGGGCGAGTTCACGGCGAAAAAGGGATTCTCGGTGGTGGCGCCGACGAGCAGGATCAGGCCGTCTTCCACGTCGGAAAGCAAAATGTCCTGCTGGGCGCGGTTGAAGCGGTGGATTTCGTCGAGAAACAAGACGGTGCGTTGACCGCCGGCGGCCAGACGTTCCTTGGCCGCGTCGAGGATGGCGCGGACCTCCTTGACGCCGACGGAAGCGGCGTTCATTTCCACGAATTCGCTCTTGGTGTAAATGGCGATGAGTTGAGCCAGCGTGGTTTTTCCCGTTCCGGGCGGGCCGTAGAAAATGACGCTGGTGAGGCGGTCGGCTTCGAGCATTCGGCGAAGGAGTTTGCCCTGGCCGAGGAAATGCTGCTGGCCGGCGAATTCCTCGAGAGTTTTCGGCCGCATGCGCACGGCCAGCGGGGCGACGCGGGCAAGGTTCTTCTGCCGGGATTCCTTGAACAGGTCCACGATGGAATGATAAGCTGCAAAGGGTGGATGACGAAGCAAAAAACTATTTGAAATTGCTGCGGAAGTTTCCGCTACGAGTTATCGGTTCTGAGGCGCAATACGACGCTGCGATTGCGATAATCCGGCGGCTGGCCGTGCGCGGCGAAGAAGGACTGGATACTGGTGAGGCGGATTATCTTTATGCGCTAACGAGCCTGGTTGAGACATACGAAAGCGAGCACTATCCAATCGGTCCCGATCATCTGAAACCGCACGAGCGATTGAAATGGCTTGCTGAGGAATCTGGACTATCACAAGCTAAATTGGCGAAACTCCTGGGCGTCAGTCAGCCTCTGGCGTCGCTAATCCTTTCCGGGAAGAGAGAATTGACCATCTCGCACATCCACAACTTATCCGAGCATTTTCATCTCAGCCCGCGATATTTCATGAAGGTCTAAGGAGCGGTTGCCGGGAATCACGAATCGCCGCCGCCGATCATGGTCCACTTGTCTTTGAACCGTTCGTATTCCGCCGGTTGGAGCCAATATTTCTTTCCATAACACTTAATCTTGTTCTCAAGCTGATCTCGGCGAGCGACAAAGAATTGCGGATCTTTCCCGTCGACACCCCTGGCAACCACCAGATAATCAGCGATGGGATGAGGATCTTTGCCCATGGGAACAACCGGTCCTTTGCTCAAAGACTTTACCTGCACCGTGATTTTCTTCTCGGCAGCTTGGTCGAATGCGACGATATCAACACCCCTAGCGTTTCGCGATGTCGGCATCACATTCCAGCCACGCTTCGAAAGCTCCCAACAAACCGCGTAGAGGCCCATGTTCCCGACGATCTGATTTGATCTACGCGAGGGATTGTTTGACGCCATAGATCACCTCCACCCCGCTACGCGGCAATCGGCTTGTAATGGAGACGAAGCAACTGCGACGCGCTCAAAGTGGTCAGGCCGTAGGTGCGGCCGTCATCATCAACAAACTCGACCTCGAAGGAATCGGGAGGATAGACGAATACCACGGTGCCAACCTGCCCGCGGACCAATTTTGCTTGCGGCAAGTCCACCGTTAGTGCAACCACATCGAGTTCGTGAATTTGCTGGTCGCTCATAGAAGCATTATACGGGATAGCAGGTTACCAGACGAGGAATTTCCTCGCCTCCAAGAATAATCCAAACACTCAGAATGGTCGCTGACCCCCTGGGTCCAGTCATGTCGAACTCAATTTCGTAGATTTGTCCGAATCCGTTATTTCGGGTTGCAATTGCATCACGTTCCCTTGCGGCTACGAGTAGCGCCGAGAAAAGCAAGTCTGTTTTCGCCATCGTCAAGCCGAGAGCATTGGCAAATAATCGCGCTTTGTGCCGCCCATAACGGTGCGCGGGCGAAAGGCAATAATTCCGCAATTTCCGCACATCGACAATCGCGAGATCGCCATTGGGTAGTTTCATAAGATCAGATCGCTTACCACCGCTTGGCCTGCTGCGCCACTTTCATCGGCAATCCAAACAGATCGATGAATCCGCGGGCGGCGGTTACGTCGTAGCCGTCCATGCTGAAGCTGGCCAGATGCGGATCGTAGAGGCTGTGGGGACTGGCGACGCCGGCGGCGGTGGCGCGGCCTTTGAAGAGTTTCACCTTCACCTGTCCCGTCACCGATCCCTGCGTGTAATCGACGAACGCCTGCAACGCCTCGCGCAGGGGATGGAACCATTGGCCGTAATAGACCAACTCCGCGTAACGCAGAGCGACTTGCTGTTTGTAATGGAAGGTGTCGCGTTCGATGCAGATTTGCTCGAGGGCTTTGTGGGCTTCGTAGAGGATGGTGCCGCCGGGGGTTTCGTAGGCGCCGCGGGATTTCATGCCGACCAGACGGTTCTCGGCCAATTGGGTTTGGCCGACGGCGTGCTTGCCGCCGAGATCGTTGAGCGCGGCGATCAATTCATGGCCGGGCATTTTCTTGCCGTTGACGGCGTCGGGGTTGCCGCGATCGAAATCGACCGTCACGTATTGCGGCTGGTTGGGGGCCTTGGAAACGGGGACGGATATGACCCACAGATCGTCCTTGGGCTCGTTGGCGGGGGATTCGAGATCGGCGCCCTCGTGGCTGATGTGCCAGAGGTTGCGGTCGCGGCTGTAGATTTTTTTCTTGCTCTGCTCGACGGGGACGCCTTTTTTGTTGGCGTAGTCGATGGCGCTTTCGCGGTCGCGCAGGCCGAAGGCCGGGTCCTTCCATGGCGCGATGATTTTCAGGTCGGGGGCCAGGGACATGTAGGTCAACTCGAAACGGACCTGGTCGTTGCCCTTGGCGGTTGCGCCGTGTGCGACGGCGTCGGCGTTGGTTTGCCGGGCGACTTCGACCTGGTGCTTGGCGATGATCGGGCGGGCGATGCTGGTGCCCAGGAGATAATCATTTTCGTAAATCGCGTGGGCGCGGAGCATGGGGAAGCAGAAATCCTCCGCGAATTCAGGGCGGAGGTCTTTGATAACCACCTCGTCGGCGCCGCTCTTTCGCGCTTTGTCCTCGATGCCTTTCAGTTCATCGCCCTGGCCGAGTTCGGCCGCGAAGGCGACGAGCTTGACGCCGGGATAACGGTCCTTGAGCCAGGGAAGGATGACGCTGGTGTCCAGCCCGCCGCTGTAGGCCAGGACGATCTTGCGGGGATTTTCATGGGTTGTCGCCATTGTTGCTCCGGAAAAGTTGCTCGATCCAGTATAGCCAAACTGAGGTGGCTTGGGGTCGATTCCCGCGGGATGGCCATCCCGCGGCTTTCCGGGGGGAAGTTACGCCGTTGGTCAGGCGGTTTGACCGAGTGTGGAATCGTTGGAGTCGCTTGCGGTCGGTTTGCTGGTGATAATGTGTTTTATCAGTTCCAGGCGCATGGTGATTTGGTCCATGTCGGCGGGGCGTTTGGCGGGGCGAGTGGAAATGCATTCCATGACCAGATTGGACAAACCCGGGGGAACGGCGGGGTTGATGTCGATGGGGGTTTGAATCGTCTGGTCGAGGAGGAAGCTGTTGTCGCCTTTTTTGTTGACCGTGTAGAGCGTGGGAATGTTGGTGCCGGACACGGTCCAGTAAATGGTCGCTCCCAGATTGAAGACATCGGTCTGGACGCTGATGGGCCTGCGGGCCACCTGTTCGGGAGCAATGTAGTCGGGGGTCCCCTGGATGCGTTCCTTGACGGTGCCGATCTTACATGCCTGACCGAAGTCAATGATTTTCACCTTGCCCTGGTCGGCGCGGAGGATGTTGTTTGGCTTGATATCGCAATGGGCATAGCCGAGCGAGTGCATGGCCTTGAGGCCTTGCGCGGCCTGGATGAAGGTATCGACGATCTCAACCATGTCTTTTGGGGGACGGACATCGAGGGGCCGGCCATCGACCAATTCCATGAGAAGGAACGCCTCCCTGGGCTGCATCAGGATGTTGCGGACAATTTTTAGTTCGTATGACCGGCGAAGATTGGGGTGGGTAAAGTGCCTTGAGACCTGGAACTCCGTCTCCATCTGCTCGATGAAGCGGTCGTCCTTTTTATCGCTGCGCAGAACGTGTTTGAGCGCGTAGACTTGTCGCGTCCGGGGATCGCTGACAGCGTAGATGACGCTACGCGCACCTTCTCCCAAGCGCTCCAACACTTCATACTGGAGGAGCTTTTGAGCCATGTACAGATTTCCATCCTGAGCAGCGTCATTTCCCAAGTCTGCTGGACGGACGGCAGGGTTGGGAGACAGCCCAAGGTTGGTGATGACAAGGAATTATGAACGCATCAGCCTTGGTGCGAGACGTTACCCGCGCGAACTATTAAGTTAAAGCTAGGCTAAGCAAAGGGGAGGCAAATAGCAAGAAGAATAATCGGTCCCCCGGCATACCGGATGGGGTCGGCTTCAGGGCAAAATCTGATCCCTGAAGGCCGTTACCGGGAAGTACCGCCCGACGCTGGAGGCGGAGGCGGTGTCGTTGAGCATGATGACCTTGTCGGCGGCGATGCGGAACTGGGTTTGAAGGGTGGTCACGAGCTGGGCAAGTCGGCGGACCTGGGTTGGGGTGGGCATGGCATGGTCGAAATCTCCGACGAGGCAGATGCTGATGCAGGTGGGCTGGATGGAATCGACTCCGGGCGGGGCGGCGGGGGGCTGCTGGGTGTTCCAGCGCGGGCCGATCTGAATTTCGCCATCCTGGCATCCGTCACCGTTGCCGATCACGAAATGATCGCACAATCCCACGCCGGGCCGGGCCAGACTGTGGGCGGAGCCGCCAGACGTGGCGGAGTGGTGGATGTAGATGAACTTCCATCGTTCGACCTTGGGAGTGACGGTGGTTTTGAAGATTTCGTCAAGGAACGCGCCGTGTTCGGAGGCCGAAAGGCTGTTGAACCCCTCCGCCGCCAGGGGGGGCGGCGCCAGGAACAGCAGCAGCGCGCTGGCGAGGGAAAGCATGGCGACAAGGCTGGTGAGAACGACGATTTTCCGGTTGGAACGCATGATAAAAGCCCACGCAACTTGCGGGTTTGGAGTTGACCCGGCAGTCTTATAAGAAACCGACTATAAACCTTTGCAAATTCATCGGCACATGCCTATCAATCCGTTGCACAATTTTCGTGGATTTGGCGGAAGAATCGCTGGGCGGCGAAAATTTTTCCGGGATCGGATAGGCTGGAAGTCAACCGAGGGGTCAATATGGACCACATCAGCATTTGGCGCACGACGGTTTTGCCCGGTGATCCGACCTATATTTGGTCGAGGAACGGGCATTTGCCTAATGGCGGCGACGCCGGTTTCCCGGCGGGGAACCATCCCTACACGCTGGATGATTCGATTCCGCTCAAGCCATTTACCTGGAGCGACACGGGCACCCCGACCGATGCGGGGTACGCGACGGGGCTGACGGTCCCCGCCGACGCGCCGCCGGGGACTTACCGCTTGCACATTTCCGGCTTGGATACGGGGATGGCGATCACCGTGCGGTCCCCCCGCCGGGCAAGACCCGTGGTAACGGTCGATCCGACGGGTAACGTGGACAGCGCCAACATTCAGGCGGCGCTGTCGGCGGGGAAAGACGTCAAATTGTCGCCGGGGGTGTTCACGATCGACTCGGCGATCACGATTCCCGCGGGGGCGGCGGTGCGCGGCGCGCATCGCGACGTGACCATCCTCAAACGGCTGGCGAAAGACTCGGATTATGGATGGCGCGTGTTCACCTCGACTGGCGGCCAGGTCTCGTTCAGCGATTTCACTTTGGAGGGCGCCTTCGCCCCGGGCGCGCTCCTGCTCCATAACAACCTGGCGGAAAACCGGGGAATCATCGTTCAACGGCTTCGGCTGCTCCAGGCGGGGATGTTGCAACTGACGTCGACGGAGGTCTTTGTCGAGGACGTCGAATTCAAGCGTTCCGGCGGAATCATCGGCGGCGATCACCACCTCTGGAAAGACATCCGTTTTGAAGGACGCTGCCGGTTTGCCCATGAATGCCTGGCGGTCGGGGATCAGTTCGCCATGATCAACGCCTCGTGGCGCGACACCGCGCGGGGAATGGTTTTGCGCCAGGGTCCCCAAAACGCGTTCTTCTCCCGGCTCGTTTTCGAGGGCATCCAATATTCGAATAACGGCGACGAAGTGATCCTCTGCGAAGACATCGGCGGCCCGGGATTACTCAACTGCATGTTCTTTCACGTGCGAGTTCGCAATTGCGATGGGGCGGCCATTCAACTCTGGATGACGCCTGCGATCAACAACCTGTTCTACGGCGTGCAGGTCAACGGAGGACAGGGGATTTGGCTGCACCCGGACAACAAGGCCCGGCAAACGGACAACGTGTTCGAAAACGTGGAACTTCGAGGATGCCTGGGGATCAATCTCGATGGAGCAACGGGGAACACCTTCAAAGGCCTGGCAATCATCAGCCCCAGGCCGACGTGGGCCAATCAGGAAACTTTCACACCCGCCTATTCTCCGCCGATCAGGTCGGCCATCCGCGGCAGCGCGGGAAACGTCTTCAATCCGGCGGTGTTCCGCGATCTTCCCGAAGGCTGGACGGCGAAGGACTGACGTTCAGAACGAAAAGGCTTTGAGCTGCGCTTCGGGCAGAGGGAGGAATTTGCCGCCGGTTTGGGCGGCGATCCTGGCCAGGACCTTGTCGGCGGGGACGCCGTTGATGGCGACGCAGTCGATTCGAGCCTTGGAATTGCCGCGGAGTTGAATCACCTGATCGACCAGGGAATCGTCCAGATCGCCGGCCTTGGCGGTGACGAGAATGACTTGCCCGGGATTGTCGGCGAAAGCGGTTTTCAGAATGGCGAGCGGATCGGTGGCACCGGCGGCGGTGACGTTCTGCAACTTCTTCCGGGCCACGTCGATATTTTCCTTCACGGCGAAGGTGGTGTGATCGGCTGGAAAGGTGTCGCTGTCGGGGTTCCAGAAGAGCACCTGGAACTGCCGGTCGGGTCCGAGCGATTCGATCGACTTGAACAGGACGGATTTGACGGCGTCGAAGACATCGGCGGAGCTTGCGCCGTTGTCGATGACGTAGACGACGACGGGTTGATCGATTGCAATGCCGCAGAAGTTGGGCGCGGCGGCGGGTTTGTCGGGGCTGGGCGCGGGCGGCGGAATGATCGCGGGGGGATTGGGCCCGGTGGAAATGGGAGTCGGCGTGGCGGGGTTGCGGAAGACCAAAACGAGCACGACCGCCAGCAGGACAACGATGACCGCCGCCGCCAAGCCAAGAACCGGCGCGAAGTTTTGCCTCTGCGCGGCCGGGGCTGTTGAAGGCGAATTTCGCAGGCCGGAGTCGGACAATCCGCTGCTCTGCACGACATCGGCCAGGTCTTCCAGGCCGCTGCCGCTGCCGACGCCCGCGCTGCGGGCCTTGTTTTCAAAGAGAGTCTTGGAGCCCTTGCCCGCTCCGGCCGCGGCCTTCTGCGCCGACCCCTTGGCCGCGACGGTTTGAATCGTTCCGCAATACTGGCACCTGCAAACTCCGCCGGCAAACGCATCGTCAACGTTCAAAACTCTCTTGCAGCTTGTGCAGGTAATTTCAATCATGCCAACATCACGATCCCGCCAACATCACGGCTGCCATAAGTAATAAAACCCGCTGGGCAACCAATCGCTCATGGGGAGTTTGAGGTTCATGTCATTGGACTTGGGGGTTGGCATCGGCATCTTAGCATAGATGGAGCCGGAGTATCCGTAGGGGCGTTTGTACATGATGACCTCGCCGGCGGGCACGTTGGCGAGCTTGCGGGCAAGATCGATGGCATCATCCAGCCGGCCGGTCTGATCCGCCAGGCACAGCGCCACCGCCCGATCGCCGCTGAAGACGCGGCCGTCGGTCACCGCGTCGAGCGCCGCCGCATCCTTGATGCCCCGGCTGGTGGCGACGACGTTCTTGAAGCGGCCATAATATTCGTCGACCATGTCCTGCATGACCTGGCGCGCCTGGGGAGTCAGATGCTTGTAGGGCGAACCCATGTCCTTCAAGGGCGCGCTTTTGATGGCATTGACTTCGACCCCGATTCTGTCCAGGGTGGTTTCAATATTGAATGATTCGAAAATGACTCCGATGCTGCCGACGATGGAGGTGGGGCTTACCACGATGCGGTCGGCGGCGCAGGAGACGTAGTAAGCGCCGCTGGCGTCGACATCCATGGCGGCGGCGACGACGGGCTTGTGCGTTTTGGCTCGAAACCGCAAGAGGATGTCGTACATCGTGTCGGAGGTGGTGACGGAGCCGCCCGGCGAATTGACGCGCAGGACCACGGCCTTGACGGAATCGTCATCGGCGATCTGGTCCAGTTGCTGTGCGAACAGGCTGAGCGGGTTTTCGCCCGCCTGGAACAGACCGCCGGCGCGCTCGTCGAGAAGGTCTCCCTCGACTTCAACAATGGCCACTTTGTCGGATTTCGAGCCCGGCGCCACCACGACTTTCTCCAATTCGTAGGTGTTGGAGACGGGAGTGATGAGAAAGCTGGGATTGCCGCATCCGGCAGCCAACGACAAAAGACAACAAGACAGGGCTAGCCGCATGTTAGAAATACCTCCCAAGCGTAAGGATATCGTCCCGGCGCCAATTCGGTACGATGACGGTAGGAGATTCTAGCGGTGGCGTATCGGGTGAGCAAAGCGCAATTCGGGGAACTGGTCGAGGCGGCGGTGCAGGAATTGCCGGAGGAATTCGCCAGGTTTCTCGAGGAAGTTCCCATCGAGGTGAAGGACAATCCGAGCCAAGGCGAGCTTCGGCGCGCCCGGGTGCGCCGGGGAGGGTTGTTGCTGGGCCTGTACGTCGGCCGTCCGCGGACCGTCCGCAGCGTGGAAGATTCCGGCACGATTCCCGACGTGATTTACATTTTCCAGGAGCCGATCCAGGCTGTCTGCAACAACCAGGAAGAGCTGATTCGCCAGGTGCGCGTGACGGTTCTACACGAGATTGGGCACCATTTCGGATTGAGCGAAGAGGACTTGGAGCGGCTGGGGTATCGTTAGTATATATTCGGCAATATGTTAAAGTGGGGCCCGCGGGATGGCCATCCCGCGGCTTTGGTGGGGAAGGTGAAACGCGGCTAAGCGTGGGCGGGTGTTTTTAATGTTGGGGGGAAGGGGGCTTTTCTATGGACATCGGCGGCCGGGGCGCGTATTTTCAAAGGTTCGGCTGCGTTCGGGCGAGAGGGGCTCCGGGCCGATGAATTGGATCGCGAGAAGAAAGTCAGATTCCATGATTTTTCCAAAATGGTTTGGGCGAAGCGTCATGGCGGCGGCAATCCTGGGAATCTTGCCGTTGGCGGGCGCGGATGGCCCCAATGGCGTTGCGGACCCAGGGATGTTGGCGCGGACGATTCCATCGCATACGGCCAAGCCGTCGTTCATGGAGGTTGGGATCGTCAGGCAATGGCTGGTGAAGCCGGACGACGTGGTGAAGAAGGGCCAGCTTCTGGGCCGCGAGGATACGGACCTGGAGGCATTGCAATTGCGGTCGCTGCGGATTCAGGCGGATTCGACGGCGGCGATCGAGGCGGCGACGGCGGACCGGGACGCGCGGAAGGTTGAGTACGAGAACAAGCAAAAGAGTCTTGCCGGGGGGGGCGCCAGCGAATCGGAGGTTCTGGAGGCGAAACTCGATTTCCAGCAAAAGGAAGCCGTGTTGCGCAATAGTATGGCGCAGCGGGAGAAGTTGCTGGCGGACGTGGACATCCAGGCGCGAAAGATCGACAAGATGCAGCTTTTGAGCCCGGTTGACGGAACGGTCAAGGAGATCAGCATTCAAGAGGGGGAGGTCGTCGATCCGAACAAGCCGGATGGCGCGCTCACGTTGGTCACGAACGATCCGCTTTGGGTGGAAGTAAAAGTTCCGTCGGCGCAGGGCCTGAAATTGAAGCTTGGCGACGCGGCACTGGTGGAATATCAGACTCAGCCGGGCGTCTGGCTGAAGGGAACGGTGATCTATCTGGATCCGGAAGTGGATGCGGCCAGCGATAAGCAGACGGTGCGGCTGGAAATGAGCAACGATGCGGGCACGCCGTCGGGCCTGTGGGTGAGGGTGCGGTTCCCGTCGGGCGCCGACGGGCATTAACCGTTCTCAGCCGCGAAGCACGTTTTTGTTGGGTTGCTGGAATATCGGACGTTCTCCTTTTTCGGTGAATCGGAAGCCTTGGGGTCGAAAATCCATTGGAAGTTCGCGTGACGGGCACGTGATCGTGACAGGCAGGTGATCGGTGGCATCTGGAATCGTTGAGCCTCAGGGTACGGAAAAGTCGTTGCAGGTGCAGGGATCATCCCTTTCGGGGCTGGTGCAGCATCTGCTGATGGCCGCGGACAGCTTGCCGGAATTCATCAAGGGGCTGCTGAAGACGCAGGCGATCACGGTGGCGGGGACGGAGGCGGCGGCATTTCTGGTGGAAGCCCAGAAGGACCCGGCGGAGCCGTCGCTGCGGCTGATCGAGCACATCAGGGCCGACAACAGCAGCGCCGAGACCCGCGCCGCGGCGGTGGCGGCGTTCCAAGAGATCATCAAGCC
>JBEKXM010000043.1:0-13979 GCA_049512115.1 Tepidisphaeraceae bacterium
ACAAAAATATCATCCCTACCAACAGAATTCCCCATCCCATGTCCGGATGCATGGCCTCGGTGTATTGCAGCATCGTCTGGCCGCTCTGGGGCGAAAAAATGTGGGGGAATGCTGTGGAGAGATTTTGGCCGAAGCCGGTGAGGTCGGCGGTGTGCCAGTCGAGCAATCGGATCGTGTGCATGATGGCGCTGAAGAGGGTCAGCGAGAATCCCAGCAGGGCCATTCCGACGCTGTCTCCGATGCAGCACGCGGCGGCCCCGGACGCATAGAGAAGATATCGCTCCTGGATTTGAACGGGGAAGAGGAAGAACATGATCCACGGCGTGACCAGCGCGACCAGCATCCGGCGATCGTTGCGCCGCGCCTGCAGGCCGATGGCGATCCCGCTGAGAACCAGCATCACTCCATAGATCGAGTTGAAGAGCATTTTGGCGGTGACGTCCAATTCGGCCGCGGGCCACCAATCTTTGGCGGCGACGAAGCTGGGCCAATGTCGATGAATGGCCGGCAGGGTGAAGGCGATTTGATCGGCTTGGCGGTCCCACCCGAATCGCAGTTGAAAAATCGCCGGCACGTTGCTGGCCGGACCGGTGACCATGTACGGCCAGTGGATGCTGCCATAGCTGATCGCGCAATCCCACCATCCCGTGCCGCCATGGAACAGCGTGATGCAGAGGAATAATCCCCCGGCGGCGATCGCGGCCAGGAGGTAGGGCAGATTCCGCCAGCGCAGCAGCAATGCCGACACCGCCAAAGCCATGCCGGCCAAGAGGCCCAGATACCAGCCCGATCGGTTTTGCGGCAAAAGCCATGGCCAGTACACCATGGCGACGATGAAGATCGCGGCGGCGGCGATCCAAGTCCATCGGGAACGCAAAATCGTTTCCCACGGGGAAGAAGATGGCGGAGCCGGGTCCGGCATCAGCACGCGCAGGAGCCACGGCACCAGGGCGGCGGCCAGGAGCATTTCGCCAATCCAGATGGCGGCCGGAACGTCGAAGACGCGCTGGACCGCGAAAAGATCGGGTGGGTATTGCGAAACCGCCGTATTGGCTTGGATATCTCGAAGTTCCGCAAGGCGATCGGGCGGAATGTAGCTGATAAGCCACCCCGACGCGATCGCCGCCATGCCGAAACCCATTCCAAGAATCCATCGCAACGCTCCGCCGTATCGTCCCTGCACGAGCGGCCAGATGATGAAGATCGGCGAGATCGAAAGCATTTGCCCCTTGAAGCTGACGCCAATGGCGACCGCCACGCCCGCCGCGAACCACCAATCCAGGCTGGCCAGCAGGCAAGCCGCCAGATAACAGGGAACGACCCAGGAATCCCATTGGAACCAGACGTGCGCGCTGATGATGATGTCGAGGCTGAACCAGATCGACAGCGCGGCGACGACCCCTTGCCAGACGCCGTGAAAATGCCCGTGATTTTCGCCGGCGCTTCCGCGGAGGACCCAAAGGCGCGTCAGGAAAAATGCGCAGATCGCCGCGATACCTTCCAAGACAGTATTGAACCACAGCACGGGCCAATTGAACGAGTACGGCCGCTGCCATGCGTCAAACAGATCGCCAGGGTCGGGCGGATGATTCGCGCGTTGCCAGACGCCCCACTGGCGCATCACGAGCAACCGTAGCGGCCCGTAATCCAGCCACGGAACCCACAGGTTGTCCTTCCACTCCGGCACTTGCGGGTCCATCTTGTCATATTGATTCAGATACCCTTCCAGCCCGCTGGCGACCAATCCCCAATAGCAGCCGCGGCCGGTGTCGTCCCAGAATCGAATCGGATCGGCGATATCAAACGCCCACCGGCGAAGGCGCAGCCCTCCCACGGTGGATATAAAAAGCACGGCGGCTATAAGAAGCCAGCCCAAAGCGCGGAACGCATAAACGCGTCCTCGAGATGCCGGTAAATCATTGGCCGCCGGTTCCATCACGGAAGTATAACCTCAAGGCGGATTTTTCAGCCGCGTTCCCCCTGACGCGCTGAGGGTGGGTGCGTGGCTCAATCGGCGGACCTGTCTTCCTTTATCCCCTCTCCCTGTACCCAGGGGGAGGGTTAGGGTGGGGGTCGCAGCGCTTCCACCTTGCGAAGGATCGTTGTCAGGACCGCATCCGGGTCCTTCAACATTTCATCGTCCGGAACACGCAAAACGCGCAAGCCGAGTTCCTCCAGGCATCGCGTGCGTTCAGCGTCGCGCGCCATGCCAGCCGGGTCGGCATGCTGACCGCCGTCCAATTCGACCACCAGATTGGCCTTAAGGCAAACAAAATCGACGACGTATCCGCCGATCGGATGCTGTCGCCGAAATTGAAGGCCGAGCAATTGTTCTCCCCGCAGCAGACTCCACAGTTTCCGCTCGGCATCGGTGGATTGAACGCGAAGACGTCTGGCGAAGCTTCTCAGTCGTGGCGACCGATCATGACGTCCGAGCATGGCGAAAGGATCGCCTGTTCCGCCGATGCGTCAAGAACCCCCACCCCGACCCTCCCCCTGAGTACAGGGAGAGGGGGAAGAAACGGGTCGCCGATTTTGTAACGCGCGCGGCGACGGCGTCAGCGACAGATACACAAACGCCAGTCCCACCGCCAATATCCCCCACGCCATGTCCGGATGCGTGCCTTGGAGATAGTTCCGTATCGTCTGCCCGCATTCGGGGGAGAACAGTGCCGGGAAAGCATCGGAAAGGTTCCGGCCGAACGCGTCGACGCCGGAGCTGAAGCGGGTCATTACGTCCAGGTGCAATATCGTGCTGAAGAGCGTCACCAGAATGCCGAGCAAACACGTGCCGACGCTGTTGCCGATGCAGCACACCGCCGCGCCGGAGGCGAAGAGCAAATACCGTTCGTGGATCTGCACCGGCCAGAGGAAGAACATGATCCACGGGGTCGCCAGCGCGACCAGCATCCTTCGATCGTTCCGGCGCGCCTGGAGTCCGACGGCGACGCCGCTCAGAAGCAGGAAGAAAACGAAGATCGAATCGAAGAGCGTCTTGGCGGAGACGTCGAGGTCGCACGCCGGCCACCACTGGCGGCCGGTAATGAACTGCGGCCAATGTCGCTGAATCGCGGGCAGGGTGAATGCCGTTTCCGATGCCACGTGAGGCCAGCCGAAGCGCAATTCAAATACCGATGGAACGTTGCTGGCCGGACCCTGCGTCATATACGGCCAGTGAATGGTGCCATATTCAAACGTGCACTTGGCCCAACCGATGCCGCCGTGGAATAAGAGGATGCAGAGAAGCAAACCGCCTCCGGCGGCGGCGGCCAGGACGTAGGGCTGCTTCCGCGGCCGCAGCAGCAGCGCTGCCGCCGCCAACGCCGCGCCGCCCAGCAGGCCGTAACCCCAATATTCCCGATTGTCCTTCAGGAGGAACGGCCAATAGAAACTCGCGGCGATGAGCAGCGCGCCCGCCGCGATCCACATCCACCGCGAGTGCAAAACGGCTTTGAGGCGTGAGCTTTGCGGTGGGGGGGCCGCCGGCGATAGAACCCGCAGCAGCCAAGGCACCGCCGCGGTGATGAGGATCATTTCGGCGATCCAGATGGCGGCGGGGAGGTCGAAAACCCGTGGGATGGCGAAGAGGTTAGGCGGATAGTCCGAGACCTGGGTGTATTCCTGCACCTGGCGCGCCTTATTGAGCGGGTCGGCCGGGAGATAGGTGACCAACCACCCCGACGCCAGGATCGCGATCCCGAACGTCAGGCCGCACAACAATCGCAAGACGGGGCCCAACCGTCCCTCAACCAGCGGCCAGATGATGAAAATCGGCGCGACGAACAATTGCTGGCCCTTGAACATCGCCCCGATGCTCATCGCCAGCCCGGCCGCGAACCACCAATCGAGACTGGCCAGCAGCGCCGTGCACAAAAACCACGGGACGACCCAGAAATCCCATGTGATCCACCCATGCGCGCTGAGCAGAACGTCCGGGCCGAACCAGATGAGCAGGGCGGCGACGACGCCTTGCCAGACCCCGTCGAAATGGCGTCGCGGCTTACCGCCGTTTCCGCGGATCACCCAATGTCTCGTCAGGAAAAACGCGCAGAACGCCGCGAAGAGTTCCATGCCGGTGTTGAACCGCAAGACCGGCTCGTTGAATTCATAACCATGCTGCCAGGCATCGAGCAGCGATCTATTCGCCTCGGGCGGATAATGGACCCTTTGCCACGCGCCCCATTGGCGCATGACCAGCAGCCGAAGCGGCGCGTAATCCAGCCAGGGCACCCATCGCGAATCCTCCCGGTCCGGGAGTTGCGGTTCCATCTTGTCGTATTGATTGAGATACCCCTCCGGTCCGCTGGCGGTCAGGCCCCAGTAACAACCGCGATAGATGTCGCTGAGGAACCGAATGGGATCGGTGACGTCGAACGCCCATCGCCGAAGGCGCAATCCTTCGCGCAATGACAGCGCCAGGACAAGCGCAATGAAAAGCCAACCGATCGACCGAAACGCGTAAACGCGCCAGCAGCGCCCGGATGCCCGTCGCGGCGAATCGATCGATGGCTCGGCAACCGGCGATTCACTTGCCGCTACGGGCGTGGATTCCATGGCGGGAAGTATATCAGCACGCCGTTTTCCCAAGAACGCCGACGCGCAAAGCACGGCTTCGCCGCCCCTACTGCACCGCCACCTCATCGTTGAGAATCCGCATCCCCTCCAGTTCCCGCAGGCCGCTTCGCACCTTGGCGTTGGATATGAAATGCACGTCGGGGAAACGATACAGCTTGATGATCGTCCGGCCCGGGCCGAGTTGTGTCACCAAACGCTCCTGCCGCGGCTGGCCGGGGTAAACCACGAATGCGTTGTAGTTGATCGGCTTGTCGCCGTAGTTGCTGATCATCTGTTGAACGATCAGGTCGTCCTTGTCGCGCAGCGCCAGCGTGCGCATGCCCACGTCGCTGAGGCCCAGGTTCACGGTCACCGGCACGCTGAACGTCGTATTGCGGTCCGACTGCACCTGGAACTGGGCGGTGATCGTCTTGGCACCGGCAAAGCTGTTGTACGGAAATTCGATCACCAACTCGTGCTCGAACGCCTCGCCGGGGTTCAGCGTGAAGTTGAAGACCGACGGCGTCAGCGTCCAGCCCGGCGGGGGGACGAGCCTCACCATGCCGGCAATCGTCGCCTGACCGGGATTGGAAAAGCGGATGTGGCGAACGTGCGGCTGGAAGCTCGATTCCAGCAGCGGCTTGTCGATCGCGACGCTGGCGCGCATTTGCGCCGTCGCGCTGTCGATGTCCACCAGGAAAAACGGCATCGGACCCACGTCCAGCGTCACCGCTTCGGATTTCGATCGGTTGGACAGAATCAGCGGTGTCGTGTTTCCCCACAAGTCCACGCGCCGCGGATGGTCCCCCAGGTTCAACGCCAGCGGCTTGGCGCCGTTGTCCTGTCCCCGGCTCCAGATCACCATCAGCCCCTCTCCATTGCGATCGAAGAGAAACGCCTCGACGTTGCTTGCGTTGGGAACTTTCCCGCGGAACGTCGCCCCCGAAAGCTGCGACAGCAGCGTCCGGATAATCAGGAGCAATTCCTTCGGCTGCGGCGTGACGTGTGCGCAGGCTTCGCCTTTCGCTGCGGAGGCTTCGCCTTCCGCGTCGCCGTCCTTCCGCACCGTGAACGGCAGCGGTAGGTCGATCCGGCTCGCCCCGCCGGCCAACGCGTATACCACGCGCTGGGCCAGGTCCCGAATCTGAACTTCCCGACCGTAACTGTCGTCGAGCAATTGCAGGCTCAACGAAAGATTGTGCCCCTCGTGACCGCGGATGTCCTGAATGTACAGCGGCAACTGCGACGGCAATACGTCCGGTGAAATCGACAGCGCCACCGTCGCCGGCAGGTTCCCGCCCAGGTCGTACCATGCCGGCCACGGCATCGCCAAATCCGGCTTCACCACGATCTTGGCGAATTCGCGGTAAAGCAGGTCGTACACCTTCCGCATCCCCGGTTTCTGCAGAAAATCGGCCGCATCCTCGTCGGCGCCGAATTGCCACCGATCCAGATGATTCGCGTGACGCGCCACCAGATAGGACAATTCCCCGCGCCACGTTTCCGGCGCCGCCCCGATCAGCCGAGTCCATTCGCTGCCGCCGATTTTCGCGGCCAGTTCCGGCGGCACCGCCGTCAGGCACGCCGTCGGCGTGATCCCATTTTTCCCAAGGCGTTCCAACAGGGCGTCGAACCCCGCCGGATCGACCCGCTCCACGTCGCCGCCCGAACTCCACACCGACAGCTTTACCCGTCCCGCCGCCAGGATCGACAGCAAATCCGGCAATTGCGACCATCCCTCGAACGGAAGGTCCGTCGCGATCACCCCGAATCGGGGATCGGGCTGATTACTCATCTCGTCATCCGCCAGCCGGACGAATGGCATTTCCTGCCGCCCGACCAATTGCCCCCGGCTGGTCATCACCAGCACCGCGTCGTACCACCCCGGCGCCAACTCCGGAAGCGCCACCAGCATTTGTTTCAATCCCGGCCCCAAATCCTGCGCGCTGCCCATGTCCAGCGCTCCGCTATGCTGATAGATCACCGCGTTGCCCGCGTCGCTGATGATCAGTTGCGCCGCCAGATCGTCCGTGAACCGGTCGTTCACCCGCACCGAAAGCTGAAGCGGATCGCTGCGGCGAAAGACGTTGCCGGGGTGATTCGAACTGAGCGTCACCTCCGGCACTTGCGAGATCGTCAAATCGTCAAACCACGCCGAGCCGTAAATGTCCTCGTCGAACAGCGTTCTGGCTCCCAGATTGCTCCGGGCGTAGGCGCTCGGCTGGATCAGCTCAAGCTGCACCGCCAGAAACGCCGCCGAACGGTTCGACGCGGATACTTCCAGCGATAACTCGTGCCATCCCTCGCCTTCCACTTTCGCCGCGTACAGTTCGGAGTGGCTGGTGGAGTTGTCGATGGCATTGCCTTCGGCGTCCGTGAAATACGCGGTGATTCGGGCGCGGGCGTGCGGCAATTCCGTGGTCTGCACAAAGCAATCGACGCGGTAATGAGCGCCTTGGCGGATCGGAACCTGCCGTGGGTCATACCGATAGATCAACGACCCGCCGTTCAGATCGAACCGGAAGCTCCATCTCCCGCTATGCGCCGCGTCGTCCGCCAGCTTGCCATTGACGTAATCGGGCAACCCCGGCCCGCCGACCTTGGTCCAGTGCATGGGCAGGTCTTCCATGTTCCCCAGCCGCCGTTCCTCGAAGTCCACCGACTTCACAATCCGGCCCGTATCCGCCGCGGAGGCGAAGCCCACCGCCGGCCCAGCCGCCGCCAAAAAGGGCAAAAGACCCACGAAAATGAAGAACCTACGGGCAATCATGGTCCGATAACCCTATTATCGGCCGATTGCGCGGGGGACATGAGGTTTGGTGGTGGATCAGTTTTCCCGTGTAGCCGGCGGGCTTGCCCGCCGTACGGTCAATGTCTTCATCTCGGGCAACCTCGCCACCGCGATCGACCAGCATGCCGTCGCGATCACGAAGTAATAATAGTTGCCAAAGGCCTGCTTGTTGAACGCGAAGAACAGCAGGTGTACCAGCGCCACCGCCGCCGCAAACCCCGCTGGGGAACTGGCCACCCGTCGCAAACATAGGGGGATCATCACCACCAGCGGCACAAGCGATATCCAGATCGGCACCCGCAATCCGGGCAGGTTCTGGCGAATCCAAACCAGGTAGCTCAGCGCATCGTTCCGGAACGGCTGAAGGAGCTGGAAGACAAACACCGCACGGATGAATTCGTGGGCGTTCCAGATCAGGAACGGCAGATTGATCGCCACAACCACCAGCCCCGCCCGGAGCAAAACCCTTCCCACCATCCTCCAATGATTCGGACCCTCCACGATCAACGGCAACAGCGGCAACGTCAGGATCGTGTATTGCTTGGTCGAAAAATACAGCCCCAGCGCGTATGGCACCGCCTTCGGCCAGCGGCATAAACAGAACATGAAAAATGAAAACGTCAGGACGAGCAACGGTTCGGTCCAGGCCAGATCCAGGACATAAATGGACGTGGACATCAGCAGCAGCATGGTCGCCGCCAGCGCCGCCACCCGCCCCGGCCGCGCCGCGGCAATCAGGCCCGCCGAAAGACCCATCGCCGCCAGATGCGAATATCGAACGTCCCCACCCAGCAAATACCCCGGCATCGTCAGCAGCAAACTCAGCGGCGGATAGGGAAAACCCACGGTCAGCATCCCGTGCCCATCCACCACCCCGGCCCCGTAATACGGTGTCCCCGGCGGATACATGCTCGGATACCGGAACGTGTACGGATTCAGCCCATGCCGCAACGCCCAGCAGCCGTTCATCTGAAACATGAACACGTCGATTCTGGGATCCTTCGCGTGAACGTTAAATGCGATTTCCCCGGCCACGCAAAACGCCAGGACCATCACCACCATCAGCGGCAGCCGCAGCCCGCGCAATTTGAAATATTGCAGCAATCCCAAAAACCCCACCGTGACAAACGCCAGGGTGATCTGCCCGTCACTGCCCACTCGTCGCAACAAAAAATACGTCTCGATGGCAACGCACACCGCCAGTACCATCGGCAGCCAGCGCCGACATAAGCCTTCCACGCTCGGCAAACGCGGCGCAACGATCCCCGCCACGCACAACGCCAAGCTCACCGTCACCCAAAAAATCGCCTGGTCGCTATAGTCTCCGTCTTTGACGTCGACGGCGTACCCCAGCGCCACGGCAAACACCGCCAGCGCGGCACAAGTCATGGCGCGATCCTCCCCGTGAGAAATGGAAATCAGATCCCCTCGCGGTGGTTTGTCGCCGCCTGCGCCCATGCCGCTGCTTCCCGTCATCGGCTTCATGTATAACCCTCCACCGCCGATCCGTCATGCCCGACCGCTTTCAAAATCGAAACAAATCCACGGCCAACGGCATACGCAATGGCGTCCCTTTGGCTCATTGGCCTGATTGTTTGGGTTGCCGTGACTGTTCTTCTGACCGGTGCCGTTCGGTCCTCAATTCCGTCGCGAATGCAGAGGGGTTCAAAATGTGCAGGGACGGCGCAAGTTGGCGTAGTCGCCTCGCTTCGTTGGACCGCGCTTCTTGCAAACGCAGAATCCGATTTTCCCACGTAACGAGATATTTTGCCTTGGCTTCAATCGCGCGGTTGAAAAGGCGGTCATCGTCTGGGTGACCTTCAAGACTGAAAACGTCCGGAACACGTTGGAACCAGTCGGCATGTTTGCCCGCGGCGGCCAGGACCGCGGCGACACGATCGTCCGTCAGGTTTGGTGCTTTGGCTCGGATGCCAGGGCGGCTCAAGAGCTCGCGGACCTCCTCGACAAGCTTAGGACTAAGGCACAGGCGAATAGCGCCCTCGTCGAGGGCTTTAATTGTGTCATGCTGCCGTTCGGCGGGGAGGGATGCCCACTGCAAGAAAACCATCGCGTCATACACCGCCCGCTCGCTCACGCAGACTTCGCCTTCTTCTCAGCTCGGAGGGCGTGAAGCTCTTTGCGCCCAAGTTTGATGATTTCCTTCTCGCTCATCCCCGTCTTGGCGAAGTCTTCTCGGACCGGTCCAAGAATTTCATCTACGGTCGGTGCAGTGACGGCCTCGGCGAGCACCTTCGAGGCGTAAACGTCCAGCGGCTGGCCGTCGGCGGCAGCCCGCTCACGCAATTTCGCCTCTATGTGCGGCGGAACTTTCAGGCTCAGAGTCATACGTCACCCCAAAATGCATCTTTAACTGCGATCGATTTTATCATCGAATCGACTCGAAAGCACAGGAGACATTCGGACAATATTCGGATAGTTCAGCAAGAGGCGAAAAGAAAGCTGGACGCATTGCCCGGAAATCGGGCCTAAAGTCTCCGCCCCGGCCATTCGATGGAGGGGATGAGGTTTATTCGATGAAGCCGAAAGTCAGTCAGGAACAACAGTCCGCCTCTGCCAAAACCAAGGCCGGTATTACCGGACGCCAATCCGATGTTTCTCCTTTGAACCAGCGAAAGCCCGGCCCCGATCGCCGTCAATCGGTTCTCGACCGCCGCACCGGCCTTGAGCGCCGCCAGAAGGCGCTGGCCGAATCCGGCTACACCGGCTCCCAGCGCCGCGTCGCTCAACGCCGCGCTTCCACCGGCCTGGAGCGCCGCCGCGGCCCCGGCCGCAGGCTTTCCGACGACCGCCGCGCCGCCGAGGAGGGCGAGATGACTCCCGAACAATTCGAATTCGTCATGGCCATCGAGACCTACAAGAAGGTCAACAAGCGAATGTACCCCACCTGGACCGAGGTGTTGGAAGTTGTCCAGCAATTGGGATACCGCAAAGTGGCCCAGCGCGACATCAAGATGGAAAACGTCCCGGAGCCGGAACTGGCCAAGGTGGCGTGAGACGCAACGCGCCCGCGGCGATCTTCAGTTCAACAGATTGGTTGTTGCAGACTTCGGCGCCAGCCGGTGCGGCGAATTGCTGAACGCAAGCCGATGAACTCCCACGGCGCGGAAGGCGAAGCCTCCGCAGTTACCGTGGGGACCATGCCACCTATTAATATGGTCCGGATAAATCTTCGATATCAGACTGAAAAAATTATTGATGTCGATTTTCGTAACCTCAATTTCGCAAACCGCGAAACAATCTAGGAAGGCTGGATAGTCTGGGGATTGCTCAAGTAATCCATGCCGATTGGGGCCGCTCGAGGTCGTCAGACTGCTCTCGTCTCGCCTTGGGTCTCGTCAACCGCTACAATTTACGGCCCTATATGCCCCACGATACCTACGAATCTCCGCTGGCTACGCGAAACGCCAGCCAGGAAATGCTGCGGCTTTTCTCTCCGCGCCATAAGTTCGGCCTGTGGCGTCGGCTATGGTTGGAATTGGCACGCTGTCAACGCGAATTGGGCCTTACCCGCATCACCCCCGAGGCCTTGGAGGAAATGGAAAAAGCCTTGGACGACATCGATTTTGACAAGGCCCAGGAGTGGGAAGACCGCTTGCGGCATGATGTTATGGCGCATGTGCATACATTCGCCGAAGCGGCGCCGGCCGCTCGCCAGATCATTCACCTTGGCGCAACCAGCCAGTACGTCGTTGATAACGCCGACCTCATCATCATGCGCCAAGCCATGAAGCTCCTGGCCGGCCGCCTGGCCGCCACCATCGACGCTCTCGGCCGCTTCGCCTTGCAATGGAAGGACTTACCAACCCTTGGCTACACCCATTTCCAGCCCGCCCAACTCACCACCGTCGGCAAACGCGCCATCCTATGGGCACAAGACTTCGTCATGGACCTTGCCGATCTGGAGCATCGCATCGCCACCCTCCAATTCCGCGGTGTCAAAGGCACCACTGGAACACAGGCCTCTTTCCTGACTTTATTCGATGGAGACCACTCCAAGGTCGAAGCTCTGGACCGTCTGATAACCGAAAAATTTGGATTTTCGAGCGCTTTTTTGGCAACGGGCCAGACGTATTCGCGGAAATTAGATGCCCAAATCGTGTGCGTTCTTGCCGGCATCGCCGCCAGCGTCCATAAATTCAGCAACGACATCCGCCTATTGGCCGGCCTCAAGCAGATCGAAGAACCTTTAGAGGAGGAGCAAGTAGGTTCCAGCGCAATGGCTTACAAGCGAAACCCCATGCGGTGCGAACGGGCTACGGGTCTGGCCAGGTTCGTCATCAGCCTTGCCTCCTCTCCCCTGCAAACCGCGGCGGAACAATGGCTTGAACGAACCCTCGACGATTCCGCCAACAAGCGCCTCAGCATTCCTGAAGCTTTCCTGGCCACCGATGGCTGTCTCTTGATTACCGCCAACGTCGCGCGCGGCTTGGTCGTTTATCCGAAAACAATACAAGCTGCTGTTATGTCTGAACTTCCGTTCATGGCCACAGAAGAGATTCTGATGGCTGGCGTTCGTGCCGGTGGTGATCGGCAGTCTCTCCATGAGCTCATCCGCCGACACTCCCTGGATGCCGCAAAACAGGTAAAGGAACTCGGCCAACCCAATGATTTGCTACAGCGTCTCTCCCGCGAGCCCGCCTTTGCTGGAATTGACCTCAATACGCTAATGGACCCGGCAAAATTTATTGGCCGCGCACCCCAGCAGGTTGAGCGATTTCATTCCGAAGTGATAGCCCCAATATGCGGCAATTATCAGGCTTATCTCAGTCAGAACATGGACTTACGCGTATAGGCAAGCCGGGATATCTACTCCGCCTGCATGGCTTGGCGATCCGGAAATTTATTTTAACCCTTTTTGGTCGATTTTAACGAATAGATCAGAACCGGTTAGCATTTTCAACGTTGTATTCCTTGAAAACCGGGCTATTCTGTATACGGTCCGGTGTGGGAAATGCATATGGAATTACAAACTGTCAGCGGCTCTAACGGCGTCCAGTCATTGCTCGGAAATTCGGCATTGGTAGGTGATTCACCTTCAATGTCGGAGCTCAAACAAACGGCGCTTGATCTTGCCCCTCGTCGTTCCACGGTCATGATCCTGGGAGAAACGGGCAGCGGCAAGGAAATGCTCGCGCGATTTATCCACGGCAACTCACCGCGCGCTCAAAAGCCCTTTATCCCGGTCGATTGCTCCTCCCTCAGCGACGCGCTGTTCGAGAGCGAGTTGTTTGGCCATGTAAAGGGAGCCTTCACGGGCGCTACCCGCGATTCGCTTGGATTCATTCGAGCCGCCGACGGCGGGACCCTCTTCCTCGACGAAATCGCTGAACTCAGCCTCCATCTTCAGGCCAAGCTCCTGCGGGTTCTTCAGGAAAAGTGCGTCGTTCCCGTCGGAGATTTCCGGGCTCGTCCGGTGGACATCCGCGTGGTCTCCGCCACTAACAAGCAACTCGACGGCATGGTCCGCGAGGGCGCCTTCCGGCAGGACCTGTTTTTCCGGCTCAACGTCGTGGTCCTGAAGCTCCCGCCCCTCCGTGAGCGCCAGGCCGACATCATCCCGCTGGCCGAACACTTCCTCCAAACGCAGGCCGATCTCTACGGAGAATCCGTCAAACACCTTGCTCCGCAGACGATCACCCTGCTCCAGGAATACGGCTGGCCGGGTAATGTCCGCGAACTCGCCAACGTCATGGAACACGCGCACGTCATCGCCGCCGGCTCGCAAGTCACCCTTGCCGACTTGCCGCCTCGGCTCCAGGCCGCCGGGGGTCTCGACGCCCCGGAGGACCTCAGCCTACAGGACATCGAACGTTGCACCATCGCCAAAGCCCTCAAGAAGATGAACTTCAACAAGGCCGCGGCCGCTCGACTCCTCGGCATCAATATCCAGCGACTCAATCGCCGGATTGTCCGGCTGAATATCCGCATCCCGGAACATCAGCAATAGAATCTCAGGGAACTCTTCAGCGAAAGAAACGCCCACGGCATCCCCGTGGGTTTTCTTTTTTATTTGCAGTTCAGACTCCTCGCTCGTACCTTGGCCGCGCGATATGAGCGACGAAACGATCCGCCCCGTCAACCGCCCCTTTGCCGCCACGATCACTCCACCAGGCTCCAAGAGCATCACCAATCGCGCCCTGGTCCTGGCCGCACTGGCCGCCGGGACCAGCACCCTCTCCAACGTCCTGTTTGCCGATGACACCCACCTCATGCTCGAGGCGCTGCGGCAACTCGGTTTCGAGCTGGACGTTAACCAGCCCAATCGCTCCGTGGCCCTCATCGGCCGGGCCGGAGCCATTCCCTTCCCCGCCGCCAAACTCCTCTGCGGAAACTCCGGCACCACGCTCCGGTTCCTCACGGCTCTTTGCGCCCTGGGCAGGGGCGAATATATCCTCGACGGCGTCCCACGCATGCGCCAGCGTCCCATCGGCGAACTGTCCGACATGCTCCGGCACCTCGGCGTCCGCACGCGCTATCTCGAACAACCCGGATTCCCCCCGATCCTGGTCCATGCTGATCAATTGCCCGGCGGACTCCTGCTCGCCGGCGCCGCCCAATCCAGCCAATTTCTCTCCGCCATCCTCATGGTCAGTCCTTACGCCCGCCACGAAGT
>JBEKXM010000044.1:0-13858 GCA_049512115.1 Tepidisphaeraceae bacterium
GGCTGCCGAATGGGACCATCGCCAACGTCATTGATCTTCCCGGCACGTACAGCCTCATCAGCCGATCGCCCGACGAGCAGGTTGCGATGGAAGTTCTTCGCGGCTTGCGCGGCGACACCCCGGCGCCGGACGTGGTGGTCGTGGTCGTCGATGCCAGCAATCTCGCGCGGAACCTTTATCTCGTCAGCCAACTGATCGAAATGGGCAAGCCGCTGGTGGTGGCGCTGAACATGATGGACGTGGCGCAGCGGCGCGGGCTGAACATTTCGCCGCAGCGGTTGCAAAAGCAGCTTGGGGTTCCGGTCATTCCGGTGGTCGGTCACAAGCGGCAGGGGATCGCGCAGCTCAAGGCGGCGCTGCTGCAAGCCGAGGTGGCGCCGTTGCCCGATTGGCCGTTGCCAACGGAGATGCGCGAGGAAGTGACGGTGGTTGGCGGGGCGCTGGCGATTCTGTCGGAAGAGCATTCCCTGGATCAAGACAAAGCGATCGCCGAGCGGCTGCTGATCGGCGACCGGGCGCGGGACTTGCAGGAAATATGGAAACGCGAGCCGGTGGCGTCGCTGCTGGATCATGCCAACCGGCGTTTGTCGGCCGCGGGGATCGACCCAATGCAGGCGGATATCGAAGCGCATTACCGCTGGATCGATGTGGTGGCGGCCGGGTCGCTCGTTCCGGCCTGCGAGCGCCTGGCCGGCGCCGGGCCGGTGCTGGATTATGAAACTCCTAAAAAGGCGACGCTGACCGATCGTGTGGATGGCATTCTCGTCCACAGATTCTGGGGTTTGCTGATCTTCGCCTTCATCATGGGGACGCTGTTCGTGACCATCTTCTGGCTGGCCCAGCCGATCATGAATGGGATGCAGAACGGCATCCTGTTGATCGGACATTGGCTGACGCACGCCCTCCCCGAAGGCCCGTTGAAATCCCTGCTGAATGACGGCGTGATCGGCGGCGTCGGGACGGTGATCTCCTTCGTGCCGCAGATCGCCCTGCTGTTTATGTTTTTGGCGATCTTGGAAGATACGGGATATCTGGCGCGGGCGGCGTTTTTGATGGACAAGCTCCTGGCCCGCGTCGGATTGCATGGCAAGAGCTTCATCCCATTGCTAAGCAGCTTCGCATGCGCGATCCCCGGCATCATGGCCACGCGCACGATCGAAAATCGCCGGGATCGCTTGGCCACGATCCTGATCGCGCCGTTTATGAGTTGCAGCGCGCGTTTGCCGGTGTATGCGCTGCTGATCGGAGCGTTCTTCGCCAGTTTCGGGGCGCTCGCACAAGCCGGGATTATGTTGGCTTGCTACGCGCTGGGCATTCTCGCGGCGGTCGCCACGGCCTGGGTATTCAAGCGGTCCTTGCTCAAGGGCGGCGCAACGACGTTCATTCTCGAACTGCCGAGTTACAAGTTGCCGCAGATTTCGCAGGTGGCCCGGCAGGTGTGGATCAACGCGGGGAAATTCGTCACCAAGGCCGGCACGACGATTCTGGCGTTCAGCATCGTGCTGTGGGCGTTGGCGTATTATCCGCGGTTGCCGGGCGCTAGGGCGAACGCCATTTCCGCGAAGGTGCAATCCGATCCGGCTGCGCGCCACACGGCGTTGATGAGGCTTGCTTCCGAACACCCAATTCCAATGGATGCTGGCATGCCATTACCCGATGCCCCGGTCCGTCCGTTCGATGACGTGGTAAGCTCATATTTTCCCAAAGGGCAGATTCAGGAACGTATTGACAAAGAAGCAACCAACGCCGTGGCGGCAGCGCAGAGCGAATACAGCTTCGCCGGCCGCTTGGGCCACTGGATGGAACCCGGCCTTCGTCCCCTGGGATTCGATTGGAAAATGGGCATCGGTCTGATCGGCGCGTTTGCCGCGCGCGAGACGTTCATCAGCACGATGGGCATCACGTACGCCGTCGGCGATCCCGGTGAATCGGGGACGCAAAGCCTGCAATCGGCCATGCGCGGCGATCATTACGCCAATGGGAATCCGGTCTGGACGCCGCTGGTGGCCGTCAGTTTGCTCGTGTGGTTCGTGCTGGCGCTGCAGTGCATGAGCACGATCGCCATCACCCGCCGCGAAACCGGCGGGTGGCGTTGGCCGATCTTTATGGTGGTGTATATGAACGTCCTGGCGTATGCGGGAAGCCTGGTCGTGTATCAGGCGGGATTGCTGTTTTTGCACGCGTGATTGGCGAGCGGATGATATAATCACCTCGGTGACGTTATGACTCTGGCAGAACCCATAGCTCGACGTTGGACGAGAGCGGAGTATTATCGGCTCGCTGACGAGGGCTGGTTTAACGGTCAGCGCGTACAGTTGCTTCGCGGGGAGATTGTGCAAATGCCGCCGCAAGGACATCCACATTCCATGGGAATCCTTCGGGTTTCCAAGTTTCTTCATGCGGCGTTTGCCGACGGACATTGGGTGAGAATCCAGATGCCGTTGAACGTATCGGAAGATTCAGAGCCCGAGCCGGGTATAGCCGTGACTCCGGAGCACGCCGAGCCGCACGACGATCATCCCACTACCGCGATCATCGTGGTGGAGATCAGTGATTCCAGTCTTCGGCTGGATCGGCGCAAGGCGGGGTTATACGCGGCAGCGGGAATTCCGGAATATTGGATCGTCAATCTGGCGGCGCGGCGGTTGGAGGTCTATCGCCAGCCGATTGCGGATGAAAAACAGGAGTTTGCGTATCGTTATGCCGAGATCGGCGCCTTAGGCGAAAATGAAATCATCACACCGTTGGCCAGGCCGGATGCCAAGATCTTGGTCAAGGAATTCTTCGAGTGATGGCGATGTCGATGTGGCTGCAAAATCTTCTGGTTATTCTTGCCGTCGCGGCATGCGCTGGGTTTCTGGCGCGGCAGGGATGGCGGACGCTGGCGGGCAAGCGCAGCAAGCTCGGATCGTGCTGCTCAACCGGCTGCGGAGCGCATGAGCAGAAGAAACCAGCTTCAACCGAGCGAATCGTATTCCTTCCGGCCGACGCTCTCGGCCGAAAGAAATGACCAATCCACCCCGCAATCCACGGCCCCAATCTCCCGGCAAAGAATTTGTCTCCACCGACTGGGGCGACGTCGCGGACTGGTACGATCAGCACGTCGGGGAATCCGGCAGCGAATATCACCAGCAAGTCGTGATCCCCGGTGCGCTGCGGCTACTGGCCGCGGCGGCGGGTGAGAAGGTGATCGACGTGGCCTGCGGGCAAGGGGTGTTTTGCCGGGTTCTGCAATCGCGCGGGATCGATGTGACCGGCGTGGACGCGGCGGCGGAATTGATCCGGGCGGCGCGGCATCGCGGGCCGGCGGAAATCCAATACCTCGTCGGCGACGCGCGGGACTTTTCCAACCTCCTGCCCGCCGGGCAATTCGATGCGGCCGTGTGCGTGCTGGCGATCCAGAACGTTCATCCGCTGCCACCGATATTCCAAAGCGTCGCGCGGGTGCTGAAGTCCGACGGCCGGCTGGTGATCGTCATGATGCACCCGTGCTTTCGCGGAGCGAAGGAAACAAGTTGGGACTGGGATGAATCGGCCAAGGTGCAATATCGGCGGATCGACCGATACCTGCTTCCCCGCAAGACTCCGATCGCCACGCATCCGGGATCGAATCCGAATCAATACACCTGGACGTTCCATCGGCCGATCGGCGGATACGTCAAGGCCCTGCGCGGCGCCGGGCTTTTGATCGACGCGATGGAAGAATGGCCGAGCCACAAGCAAAGCACCAGCGGCCCGCGAGCGGCGGCGGAGAACACGGCGCGCCAGGAGATTCCCATGTTCCTGGCGATACGGGCGATCAAGATGCGGGCACAGAGGGGGCGCTGCGCGAGACAGTAGAGCAGTCGAACAGTAGAAAGTAGAGCAGGGGACGGGGGAGCCTAGAGATCAAAGCTTGTCCGGATCCAGTGGTTCGCACGCACCGCGCGCGTCGTCCTTCAGGACTTCGTCCATCAGGCCCTGGAGCTTGTCCTGGTGCTTGGCGGTGGATTGGGACCAGCGAATATCCTCTTCCAATTCTCCAATGAGGAAACGCGCCACCTCATCCTGCTGAGCCGCCGGGATGGCTCGCAAACGTTCGATTGCCTGTTCCATGAGGCGTGTCATGGGGGAGATTATACCACGCCCGCCGGTATTTTCCCTGGAAACCGGCCAATATCAAATTATGGTGTTTACCGGCCCGCGTTGCGGTATAATGCACCTTGACGTTTCGGTATTCGGCGTTGACGCATACAGTCAACCCGCATATCCGACCCGAAGGCAGGAAGCGAAATCTTGGAATCGTGGAGCCGCCTAGCTTCTCATTTCAGCTTTTCGGGGACGGGCCAATGACTGAAATCAATTCACGCTCATTGTCGTCGTTTTTGAACGAAGCGGCGTGGGAACAGTTGGCCGAGAAACTGAAGCTTTCGCGCCGCGAAGTTGACATCGTGCAAGCCTTGCTCGTGGATCAGAGGGAGTCGGCAATCGCGTCCCGGCTGCGAATGTCCCCGCATACCGTACACGCACACATGGATCGCCTGCACGGGAAGCTTTCGGTTCGCAGCCATCCGGAGTTGATCCTCAAGATTCTCACCGCGTTTTTATTGATGACCGCCGAGCCGGGCAGTCCGCTGGCGCCGATTTGCGGCAACCGCACCTCGGGGCGATGTCCCCTCAATAGCTGACGGCTGAATAGCCGACTTGTTTTTCTCTCTTCCGAAGCTATATAAATTGCACTTCGAAAGCATCTGCGATTTGGGGCGAATGCGACTGGCGAGTGCCTTGAATTTGCAGAAGCGTTCGGATGTGGCCGGAGAGAGGAAGGGATCGTGGGTGCCCGGCTTGAAGGAGGGGGAGAATAACGGGGACGCGAACCGCGTCCCCGCTTTTGTTGGGGGGCACCAACTCAATTATTCTCGAATCGGGCGCAGATTGCCCATGGGGGCGCTGTCGGCTGAATAGCTGACGGGTCAATAACTGACAGCTCAAAAACCGATTGACGCCATCCATCGCCGCGCGTTACTAGGAACACATCAGACGTTTCTTGTTTGTTTCATGCCGCATTTCGCGAGTCACCGTTGAAAGGAGTGTATTTGCTCGGCGGAGAGAAGTTCTGGCTGCGGGCCGTGACATCGTGACATAAAGCGACGGCTGGACGCAACCGTCTTGGTCAAATCGTTTCGGGTCAAAGGGCGCGTCCGCGCCGATTAAATCTTTCTGCCCAACCGAGGCAGAGGAGGACGTATGAAAAGAGAAATATTGTTAGCCACCATGGTTATTGCTTGTCTTTTTCTCGTCAGAACGGTGATGGGGCAGTCGATACTGACGCCGGTAAGCGTGGATGAAAATGGAAACGGGTACATCCTACCCACAGCCGGGGCCTTCACTGCGATTCCATTTTTCAACGCACCAGATCCGCTGGATCCCGCCAACGGGCTGCTGCCGTTGATTTATAATCTGGGCGCGGTGGGGCTGAACAATCCGGTGACCGGGGATCTTGTCCTGACCGAGACGTCTCCATCGCCGGCAAATGCCGTGAGTGATGTGGTGCGTTTTGAGTCCGTTGGGACCAATTCGTTCCTGGTATTCTATTCGGACAAGGACAGGGATGCGGCGACGGCATTGGCGGATGTGGGCTTGCCACCGACATCGTTGGCGAACCAGTTCGTGGTGCAGGAGCAAGGCAGCGAGGATGGGTGGAACGGCTATAACGGCTATTTCCCGACTACGAATCAGCCGGGCTACATACCTGGAGTGATTTATAACATCACCAGCGACGTGCCGGAGCCCACGTCCTTGGCGTTGCTGGCCGTTGGTGCGTTGGGATTCATGATCCGGCCGGTTCGTCGGAGCAGCAAGTAGGCACAGGCGCCGCTTGGCGGGTGTGTCCGCCGATGGGAGGTGAGAAGGGAACGCGGCCGGCTTGGCCAACAATCCTAGCCGCGTTCCCATTGGTGCGGAGTTCATGGATGAATTCAGACGCGCGAAAGGGCAATGTCGGCCGAACAGGTGAACCAACGTTCACGTCACGTTCACGGCTCATGCCAAAGAATCGAGAGAGGCAAGCGAGACGGTTCTGAATTATTTCCGTGACGATGAGCCTTGCCGCGGGGTCGTCGCATTGTCAATGCGGAGCTGTTGCGGTTTTTTGGGTCTGACGCGGCGATGAAAAGGGGGCTTTAAGAAAGGAAAAAATCCATGAAAACTCTATACGCGTGTGCAACATTGATCGTGCTATTGGCGATGGCGTATCCGGCCAGGGCACAGTTCGTTGTCACCTTCGACGAGAATAACGTAGGAACCGTTACAGGGCCGACTATCCCCACGCCCATTCCCCTTCCGGCGGACAAAAGTACGCCGAAGCTTTACCCAGGACAGGTGCTCGGATACGTTCCACAGCCTGGCGATGTCCTTCTGCTCGAGAACGCCGCCGACACGAACAATCCCAGTGATCTGCTGCGGTTTACGGCCAACGATGAATTGATCGTTTATTCGGACATTGACACTGAACCGGGCCCGGCTGATCTGGCCGACATTGGCGTTCCTCCGCCTGAGACGGGTTACCCCAATATTACCTTAGTCGAAACGGATCCGTCGGGCGGACCTGCCGTTGAAGGCGGAATGAACGGCCTGTTCGGCTACACACCAAGTCCAGGCATGCCTGGCGCACCCCCCGCGGGATATCCTGCCGTTACGTACAACTTCATCAGCGACGTGCCGGAGCCCGCGTCCCTGGCGTTGCTGGCGGTTGGCGCGTTGGGATTCATGATGCGGCCGGTCCGTCGGAGCAGCAAGTAGACACAGGTGCCGCTCGGTCGGTGTGTCTGACGATCGGAGGTTGGAAGGGAACGCGGCCCGGATTGGTCAAAAGTCCGAGCCGCGTTCCCATGGAGTTCAATGTCATTGGTGGATTTGGACAGCGTTCGGATGTGGCCGGAGCGAGCGAGGGACCGTGGATACCGGACTTGACGGGGTGGGAGAATGACGGGGACGCGAACCGCGTCCCCGCTCTTATTGGGGGGCTGCCGCGGGGGGCGCCAACTCAATGATTCTCGAATCGTGCGCAAGCCGCATATTATCTGCGCGGTGTCCCCTGAATAGCTGACGGCTGAATAGCTGACAGCTCAAAAACCGATTGACGCCATCCATCGCCGCGCGTTAGCAATAACATATTAGACGTTTTTTGGTTGTTTCAAGCCGTATTTCGCGAGTCATCGTTGAAGGGAGGGTATTTGCTCGGCAGAGAGAAATTCCGGCTGCGGGCGGTGACAGGAAGCGACGGCTTGACATCCAAGAAAGACTCGCCCCGGTGCTCGTTGCTCGTTCCCATCGCGTTGGCGATGGGATGATGTGCTGGGGACATAGAACAGAGGAGGCAATCATGGAAAGTGTAATAAAGGTTCGCGGCGCTTTTAGTTCCTTGGGCAAGGAGAAAACAATGGGCAGACGATCGAGCGTGTTAGACAGCAAATTTGGGGTTTTGCCGCCGCTGGTTATCGCGATCCTTGCAGGTGGGCGAGAATGTCTAGCCGCTGAAGCCTCGGGCCACTCCGGGGGGTGGTTCAATAAACCTTCGAGCAGCGGCTCTTGGAGTAGCCCCAAACCCGACGCCGCGTTAGCTGCGACCCTCACATGGACTTCTGGCCCTAATACGGCTGACGGCACGCCTTACCCACTGGTGACATACCCAACTGCACCGGATCTCCCAATACACAAATTCGTCAATAATGGCGGTGGCTTCCCACAAGGGATACCAGTAGTAAGTGTCTTTTCTAGAGATTGCCCGGGCGACTACGGGAGTGTCTCCACTACGTCGGGAACCGCTAGCTCAACCGTGGGAGTCTTTAATTACACTTGCAACTTCACGGTAACAGCAGATGGAACACTAGGGAACAACCCGAACCCACCTCCAAATCCAGAATGGTCTTCGAAGGCTACAGGCAAAGACCCGTGGCCTGATTTTAGCGATGATGTGCCCGACCCATCGCAACTAACCTACGATGTTTACATTCCCGTCGGTATCGGAGGCAGCCCTGGGAACGGGTCGATCAGTTTCAGCACTTCGTATGAGACCGCGGACACCATGTTACCGCTACTGGATATCACAGCGACGCCCAACTCCGTTACCGTCACCGGCGATGCCGATGCCTCCTATTATCTTCTTTCGGCGATTGATGCCGCGCCAACGACCGATCCTGGTAATCAAGTTAGCCTGGATTGGATCCAGGCTTCCCTTCTCAATGAAATCGACGCAAGCGGCTCCATCAGCCCCCTGTATAGTGGCATTTGCGTGGATGGCATCGCCATTCCCACTACCGACATGGGGAATGGCGTTGTGGCTATTGTGCATGATGACATTCAGGCTACGGATCAAGCCACCATTCCCGAGCCGGCGACCTTGTCGCTGCTGAGTCTGGGGGAACTGGCGGTGCTAAGACGGCGGAGGAAGCTGTAGAGATTCTTGTCAATGCTCGGGCGAAATGGAGGTGGGGGACATCACTGATTGAGTTTTAGTGATGGCCCGTTCCTAGTGCGGATCAAGAGGCGCGACTGCGCCGATTGACTTTTTCTGCCAAGCAAAGGCAGCGAAGGATTATTGGCGGGAGAAAAAGGTGCATCCAAGATTTGCTCGTTTTTTAGGAGTTGGAACGGGGAGGCAGCTAGAAACAAACTAGCTGCGTCCGGGCTGAGAAGCCCAGTGTTCGTTCCCATCGCGTTGACGGTGGGCCGGTGCGCTGGGGGCATAAAACAATGGAGGACAATCATGGAAAGCGTAAGAAAAGCTGGTGTCGTGCTCAACAACTCGGCAGTTACAGTCACCACTCTGGCCATGCTGATACTTGGCATAGTTGGAGTGACACAGAACGTTTCAGCGCAACAGTTGAGCGCTGGGGATCTTTCAGCGATGACCCAGTCAACGGCCTCAGACACGGACGCGGTTTTTTTGTGGCTCTTGGCAGGCGCGCCAGCCGTGTCGCCACAAAACCTCAGCTACAATTCGACTGCCTCGGCTACGGATTGGTCGGGAACGCTCAGCGGGAATTACTTGGGCCAGGCCCTCAATCTTTCCTATCTTGGCACAACGAGCGAGGGTACTGTTAGTTGGAGTTGGAACGCGACTGGGATCTTTGGGAGCGGCAATGTTGCCGGCAACGGCACAGCCACCATCTCCTATCCGACGTCAGGGACCCTGGACCTCATATTTTCCGACGCCTTGGAATACGGGGGTCATACCTATGCACTCAACTACAACATTCCAGGTTCCATCCTTTCCGACGGCACCATCATGTTTGGCTCGCTTGGAGATGAAGAGGTCGGCAGCGGAACAATAGATTTGGACGGCTTACTCCAAGCCGACAAGCCGCACAAATATTCCTACCTCGACGCAGACGATACCGTAGCGTCAGATGATAATGGTGTTGCTCTTATTACGGGGGGGGCGAATAACAAAGTTTACAAATACACCGATGACGGCGGGCTCACTGGAACTATCGCCGCCCCAGTGATTCCCGAACCTTCCACGTTTGTCCTCGTCGGCATCGGTGTTGTCAGTCTATTGGCGAGGCGAAGAAGGGCGGCGTAAAGGGTTGGTGCGTTGGGGTTGATGAAGCCGGTTCGTCGGAGCAGCAAGTAGGGCGCTGCGCGAGACAGTAGAACAGTAGACAGTGGAGCACCAGAGGACGGGGGCAGAGGGGGATAGGGGGACGTTGCGCGCCTGTAGCATTCAAATTCATCGGGTTCATTTCCTACCCTGAACGAGCGCGAGCGGCTAAGATGGGGGTTCCATGGAGAAGCAAATGAGCCAGACCTCAACCGCTCCGTCGGCGCAGGCGGGGGTGCGGCCGATCACGCGGCAATTCGTGAACTTCGCGTGCTTCAAGGTGGATCCGGCGATCCGGCGGTTGCCGGAGGTGGAGAAGGAACAGGCCCGGGCCGAGTTCGCGGCGATTTTCAATCAGCCGCGGCAGGGATTGCTGTGTTTGTCATACAGCACGGTCGGGCTGCGTCCGGACGCGGACTTCGTGCTGTGGCGGATTTCGGCCGGGACTGAGGAATTCCAGGCTCAGACTCAGGCGATCAATCGTTCCCGTCTGGGCGGGTATCTGAGCACGCCGCATTCCTTCGTCTCGATGACCAAGCGCAGCATGTACATCGACAAAGTCGATCCGTTCCACACGGGGCAGAGCCGGACGCATCTCGTTCCGGGCCAGCGGAAATACCTGTTCATCTATCCGTTTGTAAAGACGCGGGCATGGTATCTCCTGCCGCTGGAGGAGCGCCAGGCGATCATGGACGTTCACATCAAGATCGGCAACAAGTATCCGAGCGTGAAGCTGAACACGACGTACAGTTTCGGGCTGGACGATCAGGAATTCGTGGTGGCGTTCGAGACGGACGAGCCGGCGGATTTTCTGGATTTGGTGATGGAACTGCGGGAAACCGAAAGCAGCAAGTACACGCTGCGCGACACGCCGATCTTCACCTGCGTTCAGACGCCGATGGAGAAGATTCTGGAGCAATTGTTCTAAGAGTGTCTAACAAAATGAACCACCGAGGACACAGAGAGCACAGAGAACACAGAGATAAAGCTGCAAATTCAGTATTCCTCCGTGTTCTGGTGTGTCCTGGTGTGCTCTCTGTGCCGGTCTTTTCGTTAGAAGCTTTAAGAGAGTAACTCTAACGGGAGATCGCACGGCATGAAATATTCAATCGCGTTTCTGGCGCTTTTCCTGACGAGCGGCCTCGCCCTGGCGGACAGCGTTCGGCTGGAAGAGCTTCCGCTGGATGCCCTGCACCAGGATTGGGGACATCCGGCGGTGGGCAAGAGCGTACAGGGAAACCCCCTATCCATCGGCGGCCAAAAATTCGCACACGGTTTGGGGAGCCATGCGACGGCAATCTGGATGATCGACCTTGGTGGAACCGCCACGCGATTTACCGCAATGGTGGGGTTGGATGATGAAGTCACCAGCGCTCAATTCCCGACGTGGAGAAACATCGACTTCAAAGTCGTCGGCGACCACAAAACGCTGTTTTTATCCGGGCCGATCAGGCGCGGTGATCCGGCCAAACCGATTGACGTGGATTTGAGCGGGGTTCATTACTTGTTTCTGGAAATTGAAGCGGGCGGATCGATTGATTCCGCGCACGCCGACTGGGCGGATGGGCAAATCACCTACTCGGGCAAGCGACCGACGCCGATGGCGATGCCGAAAGAACCGCCGGCGGAGATTCTGACTCCCAAGCCCCCCGCAACGCCCCGGATCAACGGGGCCCGGGTGTTCGGGGTTCGGCCGGGACATCCGGCGCTGTACACCATTGCCGCAACGGGCGAGCGGCCGATGACGTTCACGGCCCAGGGTTTGCCCGTGGGGCTTTCGCTGGACGGGGGCACGGGGCGGATCACGGGCATCCCCGACGCCAGCGGAGAATCGGTCGTCAAGCTCACGGCGAGCAACTCGTTGGGAAGCGATGAGCGCGAGCTTCGGATTGAAGTCGGGGACAGGATTGCGCTGACGCCGCCGATGGGATGGAACAGTTGGAATTGTTTCGCGCAGGCGGTGAGCGACGAGAAAGTTCGCGCCGCCGCGGATGCGATGGTCAGTTCCGGGCTGATCAACCACGGTTGGACGTACGTCAACGTGGACGATTGCTGGGAGATTCGCGCGTCCGAACCGCCGGAAAAACGCCGTGCCCCCGATGGGCATATTCTCACCAACGCGAAGTTTCCCGACATGAAGGCGCTGGCGGATTACATTCATTCCAGGGGCCTGCGGGCGGGATTATATTCCTCGCCCGGTCCGGCCACCTGCGGTGGATTTACCGCCAGCTACGGATTCGAGGAAAAGGACGCCGAGCAGTATTCCCAATGGGGCTTTGACTATCTGAAGTACGATTGGTGTTCATACGGCGGGATCGCGGACAAAATCCGCAAGGGGCCAAATCCACCGCCCGAACCGGAAATCCTGCGGCATCCCTACCTCGTGATGCGGGACGCTCTGCTGCGGCAAAACCGTGACGTTCTTTTCAGCTTCTGCCAGTACGGGATGGGCAGCGTCTGGGAATGGGGCGAGCAGGCGGGCGGGAACTGCTGGCGGACCACGGGCGACATCAGCGACAACTGGGGCAGCATGACGCGCAACGGCTTCGGCGAAGCCGGGCACGAAAAATTCGCCGGACCGGGACATTGGAACGATCCGGACATGCTGGTGGTGGGGAAGGTCGGCTGGGGCCCGTCGCTGCACGCGACCCATCTGTCTGGCAACGAGCAGTACACGCACATCACCCTCTGGTGCCTGCTTTCCTCCCCCCTGCTGATCGGGTGCGACATGACGCAGATGGATGATTTCACGCTGAATCTTTTGACCAACGACGAAGTGCTTGCGGTGAACCAGGATGCGCTGGGAAATCAGGCGTCGCGCGTGGCCAAGGGGGACGACACCGAGGTCTGGGCAAAGAATCTCCAGGACGGGACCAAGGCCGTGGGCCTTTTCAACCGCGGGGAATTGCCCGAATCGGTGACGGTCAAGTGGCCGGATTTGGCCCTGGACGGCAAGCAGCCCGTCCGCGATTTATGGCGTCAAAAGGATTTGGGCGATTTCGACGGGCAGTATGAATGCCAAATCCCCCGCCACGGAGCGGTGCTGATCCGGGTTGGACGGGCAAAGCAATAGGGGTCGATTTGGGGCCGGAAACGCCCCACGGCTCGACTGTCTTCGACAAGCTCAGACCCCAAGCCTGTCGAGGGGAGCTCGCCGAAGTCAAGTGCCGCCGCTAAACAGATTGCGGTTTTCCCGGAAGATATCCCCCCAATTAACTGGCCAGGGGGGTTCCGATATGGTATGCTTGGAGGAGTCAAATCTTGGGCGGAGAGCGAAAAAACAAATCGGGAGGATGTCATGATTGACACTCGGACTGGCATCGCGCAAGGAACTCATACTACGAATCCGACGGTAGCGCCAACGGTGCGGCCGGTTGCCCCGTCGTCGGGGATCAGCCTGCGTCCGCAGTCGGCGGGTATCGCCCCGCCGCCGGTTGCACCGACCCGGCCGCCGCACGCCGAAGAGCCGCTGACCCTGGTGACCGAGGAAAAGCCCGGCACCCCAGAAGCAGCCAAGAGCAAGATTCACAACATCTCCGCGGCTTCTTCGCTGGCGCAGCACACCTACAGGCGGCCGACGAATACGGACAAAACCGGCGCGGTGCGCATGCGGACGTTCCATTGCCGGCTCAGCGAGCAAGGCGTGGAATACCTCGATCAGACCATCAACGACTGGCTGGAATCGCATCCCGACATCGAAGTGAAGTTCACGGCCAGCACAATCGGCATGTGGGACGGCAAGCTCAAGGAGCCGACGCTGATTATCAACGTGTGGTATTGAGGGCGACCTGCCGAAGCTTGCCGGGGGCAGTCCACGGTCATTTAGAATTTTGGCCGCACCAGGTCGTCCACATCGATCGATACGCCGCTTCGATATTGCGGGCGAATCGCGGGGCATCCATCAACGCCGACGCCTGCATCCGCCCGCGCAGCGTCCGGCGCAGCTCCGCCAACCGCGGCACATCCTCGGCCAGAGCGGCGGCGATCTGTACATATTGATCCGGTGTCTGGGCGATGAGTTCAGGCAGTCCCAGATTGGTCAATTGCGACAGCCCGGCTCGTCCAACAACCGTCTGGCCCACCAGTGTGACGACCGGAACGCCCATCCAAAATGAGTCCAGGCTGGTGGTGTGACCGTTATACGGGAATGTATCCAGCCCCACGTCGATGTGATGGTAAAGCTCCAGGTATTGAAGACGCGGACGGCCGGCCATCAACTCGATTCGATCGGGATTGATTCCTTCCCGTTGCAGCATATCCAGTAGCGATTGACGA
>JBEKXM010000045.1:0-13777 GCA_049512115.1 Tepidisphaeraceae bacterium
GGATGACGCCGCCGCGCCGGCGACGCAGCCGGCGGAGGAAGGCGTCGGCCTATTGCGGCATGTCCAGATCGACCTGAAAACCAGGCAAATCCGGGTGGAATGCCAGGCCCTGAACGTCCACATGCCGCTGGAGTTCTTCTGCGTTGTGCGCGGCGGGCAGGAACACGAAACCGTGTTGCGCACCGATGCCAGGCCGTCAACGATTCACTTCGGGCTCTTGGCGCTGGGACTGAAGCCCGGCGAGCCGGCGCACCTGGACGCGGACCGCAAACTGTGGTTCCCCCCGACCGGTCCGACGTTGAAGATCACCTGTCAATATCAACTGGATGGCAAGACGATGGTGGTGCCGGCGTGTCGGATGATGCGTTCGGTGAAGACCAAGCGGGAGATGGGGCCGATGGATTGGGTTTTCGACGGCTCGCGCATGCTGCCCGACGGGCGATATGCCGCCGATCTGACCGGGTACGTCGTGAGCATCGTGAATTTCGATCTGACGATGATCGACGTTCCGGAACTGGCGAGCAATGCCAACGAGACGCTGGAATGGGAGTACAACCCGGATTTGGTTCCCCCGCCGGGGACGCGAGTGACGATGATAATCGAGCCGGCCGGCGGCCAGGCCACCACCCAGCCGATCCAGGGCAAGCCCGCCGGCCAGTACAATCCCGGCCCCGGCCTGAACGGCGGGAATTAAGGAATTTCCCCCTCCCCATGTACTCAGGGGGAGGGTTCGGGTGGGGGTCGAACGTCGATTGGCTCCCGAATTGGTGAAACGCGACGCCATTGTTTGTATCCGCCGGCCGGATTAGGCACAATGACGGACGATTTCGCCGCCCATAGCGGAGGCTTAGTAAAAAAATGTTGCTGAGAATGATGGCGATGTTGTCGATCGCGGCGATGGGCTTGGCCCTGGCCGCCTGCGCGGAAACCGGCGGAGCGCTGGCGACGGCGGTGGCCGTGGATGCCGCCTCAATCGCCGCCACGCAGGCGATCATCGCCACCACCCAGGCGATCGAAGCGCTCGACGCGGCCTCGACGCGGATGTCGTCGAGCCAGGCGAACGCCAACGCCATCGCCAACTCGCTGCCGCATCTTCCCCGCGTTGGCAAGGGCACATTGATCATCAACACGCCCACCGCCCTGATCGTCCAAAAGAACGGCAAGCGCTATATCTTCCTGAAGCCTCCGTCGGATGATAATGAGGAGGCAGATCACTAACCGTCACACGGCCTTGCGGCCTTTATCTTGCCCATGGCCGCAAACCGTTATCGATCCGCAAGAAACTTGGCGTCCTTGTTGATATTCTGGGGAGTCGCCGTCGAGCCAGCGGATGGATTCTTCACAACGCTGGCCGCGTAAGCCGTCGTGACGGCAGCCTTCGGTTTTCCCTTCGCGACCACTGCCTTGGAGGAGCTAACCGTCTTGGACTTCGGCGCTATTGCGGCCGCGGCGGTTGACTGAGTGCTGACTGTTGCGGTCGTCGGAGTTGCCGAAACGACTGCCGGGGCGGCGGCCCGCGTGTTTGCAACGGCGGCAATATTGACGCCCTGGTTGAAATTCGCCGCCAGGTCGTTGAAGTCGGTCGAGTTCACCAAGCCATCGTAGTTGAAGTCGCCTTGGTCCCAGCCCCTGATGCTCTGGTTGAAGTTCGCCGCCAGGATGGTGAAGTCCGCGGCGTTGACCAAGCCGTCCAGATTGGCGTCGCCTAGTAGCGTGTACTTCACTTCGGTGTGGCCGGATGAGAGGCCGGTGACGACATCGTCTTTCCCATCGGCATAGCCGACGCCGTAGAGCAGGCCATTGGTCTTGGTTTGGGCCGCGGAGGAAATGATCCCCGTGCCGTTCCACCCGCCGACGTTGTAGCCGGATTTGATGTACCCGGCGATGACGCCGATGGGATCGGTGGCGCCGGCATAGGCGATGATCACCTCATTGTTAGTCACGTCCAGCACGCCAGTGGCAGCGATCGAAAGGGAGTTCAGATTCAACGTGGTGGGATTCTGCGTTGTCGTGGCGGTGATCATCGCCGCAGCGCCGCTGGCGACGGAGAGCGTACCTAGATTGATGCTGCCTCCCATATCGGCGTCGAATGTCAAGATTCCGCTGTTGACGTTCACGGTCGAAGTGCCGCAGTTCACGAAGCTGAAGGGCAGCGACAATGGACCGTCGAAGTTCAGAACGTCGTTCGCACCCGTATCGGTGACGGCCACCCCCGTAAAGCCCGACAACGTGGCCTGCAGGCCGTTTTGGCTGACGGTGATGTTGCTGCCATTGGCGGTGATGGTCACCGGCCCTGCCGCGCTAAGGTAGACATCCAGCGTGGAACTCACCAGTTCAATAACGTTGAAGCTGTTGGATGTGGAACTGGCGAACCAGCCGTCCGTCGCGCTCAAGACATAGCTGCCCGCCGTGTCCAGTGAAAGGTTGTTGAACGTCGCCACGCCGTCAACCGCCGCAACAGTTGTCGTACCGCCCAGGGTTCCCGGCCCGCTGGCGACGGACAACGTCACGTTGGAGTTATCTGTAAGCAAAACGTTGCCGTTGGCGTCTTCGACGTAGACCGTAACGGCGGGATTGATCGTGCCGCTGCCTGCCACGACGTTAGTCGGCTGCTGGCCAAAGGCTAACTTCGGAGCACCAAATTCACCTAACGCCCTTATGAGCAAGTTGGCTACGGGGCTGCCTATGCCGGTTACCAGGTCGTAGCCCGTTCCAGCGTAAAGGCCGTTATAGCCGCTGGTGATGTCGTGGAAGTCGGTGGCCGGCAGATTGTAGAGTAGGGGAAGCGTTTGCGAAGGGCCGTCCAGCGATCCCAAGCCATGCAGAGCTCGCCCCTGGTTAGCGATGGAAATCAGCCCGGCCCACATTGGACAGGCCAAGCTGGTGCCACCCGTCTCTAACACCCACCCCGGGCCCGTGTAGTAGGTATCCACCACATACACTCCGGAGTTCGGATCGGCGTCCATGGCCACATCGGGGATGGTGCGGTAACTGGAACTCATGCCGTTGACTTTGCCATTTTGGTAAGCCGGTTGGCTTTCATAGGCGCTAATTCCCCCGCCGCCAGCCGCGGAGGGATCCCACCAGTCACTACCCAGGCTCCAGCCCGTCTCCCCGCCATAGGAACCGTTGCTGTTGATGGTCAAGGTGGTGCCTCCGACCGCGACCACATTGGGAGAACAGGCCGGATACAATCCCGGCGCGCCGGAATCGCCGGTGGCGGCCAGGAAGGTGACGCCCTGGTGGCCGATGGGGGTCAGGAAGGTGGAATCGTAGGCTTGCTCACCGCTGACCTCAGAGCCGCCCCAACTCATGGAAACCACCGAAACGCCCGGATAGTTGGCGGCGGTTGCCACGGCCGCAAACAGGTCGGTGTCGGCTTCAAAGAGCACGATGTTCGCCTGCGGCGCAATCGCGTGGGCCCATTCCACATCGAGAGATTCCTCGACGTCCCATCCGCCGGGCGTTGAATTCACCGGCAGTGAAGTCCCGCCGGTCTGGTTCAGCACCTGAAGCGTCGGTCCGCCGACATTGAATTGCGGCAGGCCAAAATACGAGTCGAACGTCGCCGTATCGGTGATGATGTTCGGATCGTTGTAAGCATCGACGATGGCAATGGTCTGGCCGCTTCCGTTGCCGCTCACGCCGTTGAAGGAAATATGGTTGACACCGTACGCCTGATCGATCTCGGCAGGTGTGAAAGGCGCGCTTAGCGTCGCCAATGGTTGGAGATCCGAGGCCGATGCCGCGCCCGTGGGGGCGCGGAACGCGCCATCCACGATGAAGTTCGTCCGCACGTTGAGGCCAGTGTCTGACAATAGCACGCGGTGCTCAAGCGCCTCAACCGCGTAGCAGGCCCGAGATATGGCCCAGCGATGCTTGAAGCTGGTGGCATTAGAATTCCGCCGATCAATTTGATCGAGGTGATATTTTCCAAAGCGCATCGTTTCTCCCGCCAACCGCTCGACCGTCATGTTCCTACAATCGCCCCATTTTTCAAGCAGGAAATTGTATTCTAAATCTGCAAATGCCCTGGCAGACCGCCGCAGGGGGGCGCCAAATGCGCCTGTAACTTCTGGGACGGGGATGGATGCGTCAGTTTTGAGCTTTCGATAGCGCAAGGGTGCTACAGCAACTCCGTCAAATCCTCGACGACCAGATCGGGTTGCCATTCGGCCGGGAGGTTGGCGAGGTGGCGGCGGCGGGTGACGCCGGTCAGGGTCAGGATCGTGCGCATGCCCAAGACTTTGGCGCCCTCGATGTCGGATTCGAGGTTGTCGCCGATGAGGAGACAGGAATCGGGCTGGGCGCCGAGCCGGCGACACAGCTCGGTGAAGAAGGTTTGCTGGGGCTTTCCGCAGAAGAGGGGTTCAACGGCGGCGGCGTAGGCGAGTTGCCAGGTGAGGGCGCCGCTGCCCAGTTCCAGGCCGCGGTCGCTGGGATAGACGCGGTCGGCGCAGATGCCGACGGCGGCGGCGCCTTTGCGGAGAAGGCGCAGGGCCAGGCGCTGCCGTTCGGGGGTGGCGTGGGAATTGGGCGGAGCGCCGATGACCACGGCGTCGCACGGTTCGCCATCGTTCTCGACCCAATCGACCAGCCCATCGAGCATGTCCTGCAAGCCGCTGGTCGCCAGGTTGAAGATTCGCGGGCGGGCGTTGTTCTGGCCGCGGAAGTGGGCCATGACGTAATCGGCGGCGGCCGCGGCGGCGGTGTAGATGCGATCGAGATCGATTTCAACGCCCATCTGCGCCAGGCGCGTGGACACGCGCAGTGGGCTGGAGGTGCTGTTGGAGATGCAGGCGTAATTGATTCGCTGATCCTGGAGCCTGCGGACGAAGTCCGCCGCTCCGGGGAGGGACTGGGCCTCGTAACAGAGTGTCCCGTCGAGATCGACGAGGACCGCGTGATAGGGGGAAAGATCAATCGGCACGGGCGGGAAGTGTATAAAGGTGAGTACCGAGTTGCGAGTTGCGAGTTGCGTGAAAGAGTCGCGGTGCTTGGATTTTCTTGCGACTCGCAACTCGGTACTCGCAACTTCCTCCCCCCCCTCCTTGCCGGAGTTATCATCGACAAGTATAAGCGCCCAAACGGTGGGCATGGTGGATATTTCACGTCGGCAGGCGCTGATTGGGCTGGGGGTTTTAGTCGTGGCGTTTATTGCGGTGGCCATTCGGACGCCCACGCCAGACATTTTTCTTGTTGACTCGGATGCGGGACACCAGCTTGCCGGGGCGCAGCAGATCGGATTTGGGGAACATCCATTCATCGATTTTCGCAGCACCTACGGGCCGCTGACGTTTTACGCATCGTACGCGGCGCAGCGGATCGGCGGGGGCACGATCGCCGCGGAACTGCTGCTGTGTGCGCTGGCGTATTCGGCGGCGTTCCTGCTGATATTCCGCTGCGCTAGGGTGATGGGCGGGACGCTCATTGCCCTGGCGTGCACGGCGCTGGCGGCGGCGCAGTTGCCGCGGTTTTACAAGTATTACATTTTTCTGGGAGCTGCGCTGGTGATGGTTTGCCTGCTGCGATACATCCGCCGGCCGGGGCAAACCCGATTGGCGATGCTGGCGGGGGCGACCGCGATCGCGGGGTTATATCGGCCGGATCAGGGGGTCTACGCATTTGTGAGCGCGGTGTCGGCGATATTGATCGTGGAGCGGTCGGCGATTCGGGCGTTGGTGGTGTTGCCGGGGATGATCGTCGTCGCGGCGTCGCCGTGGCTGATTTTTCTGATCGCGCGGGGCGGAGTGAAGAATTATATTCTGGATTCGACGCTGGGCGCGGCGCGTCACGCCGCGGGGCTCTCGTTGCCCTTCCCGCACCTGGATTTTTCGCAATCGCTGGGCGCGGCGGGGAATTTGTCGGCGATCGGGTACTGCATCTGGTGGTCGATCCCGGCGATTGCGGTTGTGGTTTTGTTGGCGGGCTGGGGGCGACTCGAGCCGCCGACGCGCCGATGTGCGGCCGTCACGACGATTTTCGCGGCGTTGAGCCTGTTGCAATCGGCCCACCGGTCGGATTATGGCCACCTGACGGAGGCGCTGGCGCCGTGTTACGTGCTGTTGGCGTTTATCGCCGGGGCGATCGTGACGTCACGCTCGCGCGCGATCTGGCGCGGGATGACGTTGGGCATGCTGGCCGCGGGGATTGCGATTTGCATCTGGGTCGGGGTGGTGGAGCATTCGTTCGGGCAGTTCAACGATCGCGTCCTGCATGATTACACGTTCTTTTACGCCCATCGGCCGGCGGTTTATCTGAGGCGATTGCGCACGGCCTACCCGGGGCTGCCGTATCTGGGTGCGATTGATTTCATCGAAGAGCACACGACGCAGGGGCAGAGGTTTCTGGCGGTGCCGTTCATGACGACGTTCTATTACCTGACGGGTCGGCCGTTCGCAGGGGGACAGATGCTCATGGCGCCGGGCTATTTTTCGGATGAGGCGGATCAGCGGCGGATGACCCAGACGTTGGCTCGGCAGGGGAATCCGCTGATCGTCGAGGTCGCGGACGGGGGCGGATACGACGGGCTGCCGGCGCGCAAGACGCGGGCGTTCGCGGCGATTTTTTACCAGTATGTCGATGCGCATTACCGCAAAGTCTCCGGGCCGCCGTTGCCGCCGGGGATGGATGCGTTTTTGAGTTCGGGACGCTGATCGCTCGTTAATGCCTTTTGGCCCCAGATGACGGTGTTCCATGCCAGCCACCGGATGCCGGGAATGCGGGTGAGCAATTCGTCGGCAAATCGCAGGGGCATCCACCACCACAGCCGCACCGGGGTTTCGCGGAGGATGCGTTTCCAATATCGCTGGGAATTGGGGTGAATGCGATCGACCAGATAATATTTGAGGAACAAAGCGAGCGCGGCGATCCAAAATTCACGGTGGCCGACGGAAGTGAAATGGCGGCGCGCGGCGGCGAAGTCGGCGCGGGTGAGGGGCCGTTCATCGGGAGTGCGGACTTCGGTGGCGATTTTGCGATAGACGTTGATGACCGGGTTGTAGGCCAGGGGGTCCCAGGAGAAGAACCAACCGCCGGGACGGAGTGCGCGGTGGATGCCGGCGAAGACGGCATCGCGGTCGCGGACGTGATGGAGGGTGTTGGCGACGTAAACGAAGTCGAAGTTTTCGCCCATATCGGCGGCGGCCTCGGCGGGGAGAATCACCGTGGCCAGGCGAACGCCGTGGAGACTGGCCAAGCGCTCGGCGAAGCGGGCCATCTCCGGGGACAGATCGGAATAGGTGACGCTTGCGCCCCGCAGGGCGAAATAGACGGAGGATTCCCCAAGTCCCGCGCCGATGTCGAGGATGCGTTTGCCCTTGAGATCGCCCATTCGCCGCAGGATGCAGCGGTTTTCCAGGGCGGTGGGTGCGGTGAAGGCCTCGACGACGGGGACATCCTGCGGGCGCGACGACAGAGCCCATTGGTCGTGGAAGGCGGATTCTTTTTCATGGAGCGGGCTGCTCAGGGCGGTCTCCGGTTGGAGCGGGATCGGCGGTTCCGACGGTTTCGCGCACGAGATACAGCGGGCGGTGCTTGCCCTGCTCGTAGATGCGGCCGATGTATTCGCCGATGAGTCCCAGGCAAACGAGGTTCATGGTTCCGAAGGCGACGACCGCGACCAGAAGGCTGGCCCAACCCTGCACCAGCGGCGTGCCGAAAATGAAATGGATCACGATCACGTAGCAGAGATAACCGAAGCTGACCAGCATGAGGAGCAGGGCCGTCCAATACGCGACGCGCAGGGGGAAATAGCTGAAGGAGATGATGGCGTCGGCCGCGAGGCGAACCATTTTGGCCAGGGAATATTTGGTTTGTCCGGCCATTCGGGGTTGCCGGTCGTATTGGACTTCGGCGGTGCGGAAACCGACCCATCCGACCATGCCGCGGATGAAGCGGTGCTGCTCGCGCATGGAGTTGAGGCTGTTGATGGCGTGGCGGCTCATGAGCCGGAAGTCGCCGGAATTGGCGCGGACGTGGGCGCCGCCCATGGCGCGGATGAGAGAATAGAAGATGAATGCGGTGGCACGTTTGAAGGGGCCGTCGCCGTGGCGGGTGCGCCGGACCGCCACGACAACGTCGAAACCCGATTGCCATTTTTGCAGTAGTTGCGGCACGACGTCGGGGGGGTCCTGAAGATCCGCATCCAGGGTGACGACGGCGTCGCCGCGGGCAAGGTCGTAGCCGCACGTGAGGGCGAACTGGTGTCCGAAGTTTCGGCTGAGCAGGACTCCGCGGACGCGCGGGTCGGCGATCGCGAAATCGCGGATTTCGTTCCAGGTATCATCGTGGCTTCCATCGTCGACGAAGATCAACTCGGAGTCGAATTGGTCGTTGAGGGAATCGGCCAGCCGGGCAAGTTCCCGGCGGACGTGCTGAAACACGGCGGATTCGTTGTAGCAAGGTACGACAAAGGAGATCAGCGGTTTGTGGGCGTCCATAGAGGATTGAGGACCCGGTTGCCGAGGTCGGCGTGCGCTGATGGTAGCGTAGTTTGCGGAGCGATCAACAAGCCGGTCGGACGGGCAAATAGGGGAGGATGGGTGATTCGATTTTTGGGTGAAAATCGCATAGGATTTGGCCCTTCATGGCAGAAGCAACCCCGCCGGCCGATCGGATAGAAAACCTTCAGATCGAGCAGGAACTTCAGGACAGTTATCTCACCTACGCGATGAGCACGATCATGGACCGGGCATTGCCCGACGTCCGGGACGGGCTCAAGCCCAGCCAGCGCCGAATCCTGGTGGCGATGAACGACCTGAACCTCGGTCCGGCCAGCAAACACCGCAAATGCGCCAAGATCGCCGGCGATACCAGCGGCAACTATCATCCGCACGGCGAGGCAGTCATCTATCCGACCCTGGTGCGGATGGCGCAGGATTGGAACCTGCGGTATCCGCTCATTGACGGGCAGGGAAATTTCGGCAGCACCGACGGCGATCCCCCGGCGGCGATGCGTTATACCGAAGCGCGGATGGCCGCGCCGGCGATGCAATTGCTCGACGACCTGGAGTTGGAGACCGTCGATTTCATTCCCAATTACGACGAGACGCGCGATGAACCCACCGTTTTCCCCAGCAAGTTCCCCAATCTGCTGGTCAACGGATCGACGGGGATCGCCGTGGGGATGGCGTGCAATTTATTGCCGCACAACCTGCGGGAGATTTGCGACGCGATCGTGCACGTAATCAACAATCCCGAATGCGAGTTGGCCGAGTTGCTGAGCATAGTGCCGGGCCCGGATTTCCCCACGGCGGGGATCATTCGCGGCAGGGATGGGATCGTCGAGGGCTACAAGACCGGCCGCGGCCGGCTCACGCTCCAGGCGAAAATAGCGGTTGAGGAGCAAAAAAACGGCAAGAGCATCGTCGTGATTGAAGAGATTCCCTATGGCGTGATCCGCAAGTCGATTGTCGAATCGGTTGCCGAGTGCGTGAAGAAAGATCTGATCAAGGACATTTCGGCGATCAACGACGAGAGCGGGCGCGAACACAAATGCCGGATCGTGATCGACCTGAAGCGCGATGCCGATCCGAACGTGATCATCAACCAACTCTATCAATATACGCCGTGCCAGATCACGGTGAGCATGATCAACATCGCCCTGGTAAACCGCCAGCCGCGCACGATGGGGCTGAAGGAACTGATCCAGCATTTCGTCGAGCACCGGAAGGAAGTGATCACCCGGCGGACACGGTTTCTGCTGAGGAAGGCCCAGCAGCGCGGGCACATCCTGGAGGGGTTGATTTTCGCCGTGTGCGACATCGACGAGGTGGTGAAGCTGATCCGGGGGAGCAAGACGCGCGAAGAGGCGATCGGGAAGCTGCGCGAGCGGGCGTTCCGGATCGCGCCGGATCATCCATCCGCGCCGCGGATTCCGGCGACGCTGATGGAGCGGGGAGCGAACCGCGGCGTGCTGCTGACGCAGACGCAGGCAGAGGCGATCGGGCGATTGCAACTTATTCAACTCGTCGGATTGGAAATCGAAAAACTGTTGGAGGAGTATCGCTCGGTCGTCGAGGAGATCGAGGGATACGAAGCGATCCTGCGGGACGAGGCGTTGGTGCTCGACATCATTCGCGAGGACATTATTGAGATCAAGGAGAAATATGGGGACGAGCGGCGGACGAAAATCGAGGGAAACGTCAGCGATTTCAACATGGAAGCGCTGATCGCCCGGGAAGACGTGGTGGTGACGGTTTCGCACGTGGGGTACGTGAAGCGGCTGCCGGTGGATACCTATCGGAGCCAGGGCCGCGGCGGGCGTGGCGTTCGAGGGTCGGAGGCGAAGGAAGGGGATTTCGTCGAGCATCTCTTCGTCGCCAACACGCATGATTACCTGCTATTTTTCACCAATCAGGGCCGGGTGTACCAGCGGCGCGTGTACGACGTTCCGGAGTTGAGCCGGACCAGCCAGGGCCGGGCGGCGGCCAACCTGCTGGATTTCCAGGAGGGAGAGAAGATCGCCAACGTGCTGGCCGTCAAGGATTTCACCGGCGGGGAGCAATTTTTGCTCTTCGCGACCGCCAAAGGAACCGTGAAGAAAACGGCGCTGAGCGCCTATGCGAATATCCGCACCAGCGGCATCATCGCCATCGGGATGGAAGAAGGCGATTGGCTGATCGACGTTTCGGTGACTGGGGGGAAGGACCACGTCATCCTGGGGACCAAGAGCGGACTGGCCGTCCGCTTCGAGGAGACGGACGTGCGGGCGATGGGCCGCCCGGCGGCCGGTGTCACCGGGGCCAGGTTCAAGCGCGAGGGGGATGAGGTCGTCGCCATGCTGGTCGTTCCCAACGGCGAGAATTCCGGGCTGAAAGTCCTGACGGGTTGCGTGAACGGCTACGGCAAGCGAACGCCGCTGGAAGATTATCCGGTCAAGGGCCGGGGCACGCGCGGCGTCATCAACATCGACGCGACGGATCGCAACGGAGATGTCGTGGGGATGAAACTGGTGACCGATGCCGATGAGGTGATGCTCATCACCGAGCGCGGAATCCTGATCCGCACGGCCGTTTCGGAAATCCGCGAGACCGGCCGCAACGCCGCGGGCGTGCGACTCATCAAGCTGGACGAAGGCGATAAATTGGTCGCCATGGCCAAGGTCGATAAGGAAGACGAGGAAGATAAGCCCGAGGCGGAGAAACCCGAGGCGGAGAAGCCCGAAACCCCAAATCCGAATGACGAATCAAATCCGAAATCCGAATGACGAGAGGGTGTTCATTCGATTTCTATTGCTCTTCGTTCTGTCATTGATCGCCTCGGCGGCCTGCGCGTGGGCGGCGGGAAGTTCGCTGGGGTCGTTCTTGGGGGGGTTGTTCGTGGTGACTTTCTTGACGCCGGCGGGCGTCCTCCAGCAGAAAACCCTTGTTGCGGCGATTGGGGGATTCATTGCGGTAGTGGGGCCGGTGGCCGCGATTTGGCTGATCGCGGTCTTCGAATCAACTGACACGTTCGGACAATGGATTGAAGCGACAACGGTCCTAGCGGTTTACGCGCTGGCGATCGGGGGGATCGGCCTGGCGCTGGCGCGGGCGAAAATGCCGCCGGTGTTCGCGGCCGCGCTGGCGATCCTGCTGGGGCTGGCATGGCTTTCCTGGCCGGTGTGGCTTTCGACTGCACTGGTGCGGGGCGGATTGAGCGGGATGGTTCAACATCTCGTCTGGCTGCATCCTCCGCTGGTGATCAACGGTATTCTGACCGGCGAGCCCGCGTGGACGGAAAGATCGCTGGCGTATCACCTGACCGATTTGAATCAGGACGTTCCCATCCGATTGCCGGAGAATATCGGGGCGTGTGTGGTAGTCCATGGGCTTCTGGGATTGATATTGTGGTGGGTGGGATTGATGCAACGCTCAACACACGACGCTCAACATTGAAGTGAAATTCGTGTTGGCATTGGGCTAAATATTTTCAATCGCGGCGCGGGACTCAATGGGTATAATCACGTTCGTGAAACGCGATTTTCGCTGGAACGCCTGGAATGTCGAGCACATTGCCGAACACGGCGTCAGTCCGATGGAAGCGGAATTTATTGTGAATCACGCCCGGTCGCCGTACCCAGAGGCCAAAGGCGACAGAAAATTCATGGTGGCGGGACAGACGTGGAACGGCAGCTACCTTCGGGTTGCGTTCGTTATCGACCCCGACGGCACGCTGTTTGTGATCCACGCGCAGCCATTGACCGAACAAGACAAGCGGATTTACCGGAGAAGAAAAAGATGAAACCCAATAAGCCATGGACGGAAATGACCACCACCGAACTACGGCAAGCGACCCAAGACCTGAACGGGTCGGTTCTTGGCAAGACTCGGCCATTAAACGCGGCCGAGCGGGCGCTATGGGAAAAATCCCGCAGGCGTCGGCGCAGCCGTGCGCAAAAGACTCCAAAATGTGAGCGAGTCAACATCGTGCTGGAGCGCGGTCTGCTCCGGGAGGCGGACAAGGTTGCCAAGAAAAATGGCCTGGGCCGCTCGGAATTGATCGCGCAGGCCCTGGCAACGCTCATCGGGCGAAAGAAGGCCAGTTAGCGGTTGGCGCGCCATAAAAATATTCATCCGCGCGTCATTTATATTGAGGTGTTGCGAACGCCATAAGCCGCTGGTGTGGTGTCATCTATGACTTTATCCAGAGGGTCGGCACCGAAGATCCACGAAAGGAACTGACATCGTGGCGTATGAGATTAAGTTCGACAACACCCCTGCCGGGGTCTGCGTTGAAGCCGTTCGCAATGGTGGAACGGCTAAGGTCTGTGCAATTGAGTTTGTGTCGGAGGAGGACGGCGATATTCTAATCGAACGGCTCGAAGGTTTCGGTTCAGATATCCTTGCGAAGTTACCCGCAAACCCGCCGATTCAGCCGAAACAAGTGCAACACTTACTCGCGATCATCCGACGTGATGGTACAGCAACCGTCTACGTCAACGAGCTCAACACCGTAGGAATGATGCAGGTCAAGCGTGATCTCAAAAAGGGTGACGGAGTTTTCGCAGACGATATCGCCGACGTGCATCGGCTAGAGTTCGAGGGACTGACGATTCCGAAAGACGCGGGTATTTTATATATCTTTGCCGTCGGATGGAGACGCGCGTTGTTTTATGATTTTCTCCCCCTGCTACCTAAAAATCAGAAGGAGCGTGAATACGATATCGGGGCGCAGCTGGCACAGTTCTACGCGTACCTAATGTTCCAGAGGCGATTCAAGATCACGGATCAGGAATGGAAGAACCTCTTTGACGGGCAATGGTTTCCATTTATTACGCTCAAAGAAGCTACGATCCGAAACCTGATATCTTATGCTACCAACTGCTGGCCGTTAGACGACTTGGCCGAGGCGATCGCGCAAGAGGTGAGAGATATTCTCCCGAGCCTATTAGCTCGATGGAAGACGGCACCGGGTTTCACCGATCATATGCCATTTCTCGAAAAGGCGGTGGAGCGCTACATCAGCAAAGATTTCATGAGCACCGCCGCCATTCTTTATCCCCGTATTGAAGGCCTCTTACGATCGCACCAGAACCAGACTGATCCAACGGCGCCGGCGTCCCAGAAAGGTCTCTCCGAAAGCGCGACAAAGAAAGCGGAATCCGAGCGGCACGCAAATACTCCGTTACTCCCCGCGAAATTCCGTGAATACCTCAAATCGGTGTACTTCGCAGCCTTTGATCCCAGTGCGCCAAAGATCAGAGTATCCCGGAATAGTGTCGGACATGGTGTCGCTGCTGCTGAGGAGTGCTCGTTAAAAGCTTCAACGATAAGCCTCCTGCTCGTAGATCAGC
>JBEKXM010000046.1:0-13700 GCA_049512115.1 Tepidisphaeraceae bacterium
GGCAAACCGCTGCCCACGGCTTTCAACGGATCGATAGCCCCGGGCTCATTGATGACCAGACCCAGAACATTGGCGCCGACGCTGCGCAGCAACCTGAGGCCCTGTCCAATCTGCCGGCGGACCGTCGGGCGGGCCGCCGTCACCAGAATCGCCGCCGCGCAGTTGGCCGCCAGGATCCGGGCTTCCACCCCGCGTCCCAAAGCCGGCGAGTCGATCAGCACACGGTCGTAACGGTCGGACAACTCGCCCAGCACGTCCACGAGCGTTTCGTTGTTGAGCAGTTCCACCGAGTTGGCGGGAACGGCGCCGCACACCAGCACGTCCACGTTCTCGATGTGCGTCGCCTGGATCGCGGGACGATCGTCCGCCCGACCGGACAGAACGTCGAATAGACCAAAGCCATTGCTTAGATTGAAGATGCTGTGAAGCCGGGGCGAACGGTGGTTGGCGTCGACGATCAGGATCTTCATGCCGCTCTGCGCCATCGCCAACGCCAGATTGGTCACGAGCGTGGTTCGGCCTTCCAGGGGATTGCAACTGGCAACCAGAAGGGTGCGGCCGATTTCATCGTCGAAACCGGATTCGGCAAGGATGTGCGAGATGGATCGCGCCGCCTCCGCGACGGCGCTGGCCGGGTCCAGATGCGTCTGCATCGCATGGTCCACGAGCGTGCCCCTGGCATCCATGCTCGGCAAAACGCCCAGCACGGGGCAGCCCAATTCCGACGAGATGCGGCTCATGGGCCGCGCGCCCAGCGGGAACTTCTCGCGCCCGATCGCCAGCCCGCAGCCCACCAATAACCCGAGAAACAAAGACCCAAACAATGTTTTTAACTTGGGCGGAAAGCTGGGCTTGGGCGAGGGGATGGCCGGCTGGGTTATCTGGATGTTCAGGCTGCCGGCGTCCTGATTGACGCTGACCTCGTTGATGCGCTTTTCCACGATGTCCAGGTCACTTTCGATGCGGGTGAATTCGGTCTTCACGCGGTCGAAATCCGCCGTCCGGGTGGCCTGACTCAGCACCAGCTTGTGCTGCTGATCGAACGAGGCCTGCAATGCTTCCTGCTGCGCCTTGGCGCTCAGCCAGCGCTGCCGCTCGGCGCGAACGTAAGTGACGGTCAGCAAATTCAGCCGCGAACTGACCTGCATGACCAGCGGATGGTCCGGCAAATAGGTGCGCTCCAGGTCCTTCAGCGATTGGCCCAGGCGGAAGATCTCCGATTTCAGGAGGTCCAACTGCACCGGCGATGCCGCGACCAAATCCCCCGCGTCGTCCGGAACTTCGATCTGTTGAAGTTTCTCCTGGTCGTTTCCGATCAGGGCCATGGCCTGGTCGTAGGCGGCCTTGGCGTTGACCGCGTCGAGGCGCGCGGCCGTCAGGGCGTTGGACAACGCGGTTTCCTGCTGGATGATGGGATTGTTCTGGCTGCTGTCGTACGCGGTTTCGCCGTACATGTCGCGCAGCGTGGCGAGCTGCTGGTTCTTCACCGCGATCGCCTCTTCGTCCCGGGCCTTTTCCTTCTCGAGCAGATCCAATACCTCCGCCGAGGTGCTGTGCTGGATTTTCGTCTGGTAGGTCACGTAAGCCTGGACCACGGCGTTCACCAACTTGGCGGTTTCCACGGGATCGCGCGCTTCCAGCGAGACGGATATCAAATCCCGATGTTTTTCCACGTCGGCGACAATGTTCTTTTGCAGGTATTCGATCCGTTCACCCGCGTCGCGCAGGATTCCAAGGTCGCTGATCCCCTCCTCCGAAAGCGCCAGCGCCAACACCGGCGTGGAGGTGATCAACCCGCATTGCGTGTTCAAATAGTCGTCGCTGCGTTCGACGTCGGCCGGCGTCTGGCCGATGACCCGGCCCTGGCCCTGCACGATGTAAAGTTCCGCGAAGCTCGTGTAGCTGCGCGGCGCCACCAGCAGAAAGACGCAGGCGATTATGAACGCGCCCAGAACCGTCCAACCGACAATGTGCCGCCGATGCCACAGGGATTCGATGAGCGGTTGCTCGGCGGCCTTGTCCGACGGCAGCCCCAGCGCGCGGGATGGAGCCTTGGCCAACGACTTGTCAGTAAACTCTGAAATGGTCATTCTCCCACTACGGTCGATCTGGAGGCCGCCGCATCAGCAGCGACGATGCCGATATATAACCGCCGGCTCCCCGGCACGCAGGGAATAATGCGGCGTTTTGTCCCAAACCAGGGTCATCTCAAGTGAATCTGCCCAATTTGTATGAGTTAGCCCCTTTAATCCGGTTATCGGACCTGGATAACCTTTGTAACCTTGCGGTTTCACTGTCCCATGTCCCGTCCCGACCGACTCCTGCCCCCCCTCACGTTTCCACCCTCTTGAACTCGGGTCTTTGAGACAGCAGGATCATCCTGCTCCACCAGCGCATGATAATGACGGCACAGTAGGTGACGGGCAGGAACATCAGGACCATGATTCCTTCGGGAATCCCCACGAAACCGACAACGAAGCTGGCGTCGTAGACAATCAACCACATCAAGCCCGTGAGCATGAGGGCCTGCCCGGCGGCGCGCGAGTTGGCGCTGCGCCGGCGAATCCAGACGGCGATGACGGCGAAGACGATTGCCGCCGCGGCGGGGCCGATGAGGCCGGGGCGAATGGTGAGGATTCCACCGGGAAACGCGACCCTGACGTTATGACGCCGCCACCAGATCAAACCCACCGCCAGAACGTCCAGCAGAATGAGCCCCGCGACCATCGACCACCAATGGGTGCGCCGCAGGGCGGGGCGCTTGTGTTCCCAGTAATACGCCAGGGTCGAGACGAGGGTCACGTGATTCATCAGCAGCAACGGATGCCAGAGCACGGGAAGGTTTGGCGCCGCGATGGCTGCGTGGAAGAATCGGATCAGTCCGAGGGACAACAGGCCCAGCGGCACCAGATATTTCGCGGCGAAATCGTAGAACACGATCAGCGCGCCGGTGAAAACGACGAGCCACAAACTTAATCCGGCATCGGGCGTGACGGCTTTGTAGATTTCTCCGCCGAACAGCGCCAGCACGGCAAGCAGTGCGCAGACGACGTGGGCGGTGCCAAGTCCGATGCGTCCGCTGGGCAGCGGCCGCTGGGGTGAAATCTGACGGTCACGGCGACGGTCGATGATGTCGTTCAGGCTCATCCCAAAGCCGTACAGACCGATCGACACCAGTGCCAGGGCGATGCATTGCTTTGGATCCAGCTCATCCCAGAGAACCCCATGGTTCATCCACGCCCGCTGCTTGGCCCAAAGCATGAGTTCACAGCCGCTGTCGGCGAGGGCCGTGAAGACCAGCGCCATTCGCGTCAACTGGAAAACCGGCAATAGCCTTTGCGAAAAGGACGGCACGGCAAAGAGAATCATAAACCAAAAGGCCACCGCGCGCCTAAACACATGGCGTTGTCGCAATATACTGGTCTAATGACGCTGATTAAGAAAACCGGCCACTACCGTTGCTTAGGCATTGAGAATTGAAATCCCGACGGGTGTGATTCACATAACATATTTATACGTGACAACTTATATGTGCAAAAATTTTGACCGCCGCGCCTGATTTTCGTAAACATTCCAAAATTCGCCCCTCTTAACTGACAAGAATATTTAAGATTTCTATGCTGATTCCGCAGCGATTGCGCTTGCATTTTTGTTCGGGTGGGATTAAGCTTCCATATAGATTGAGGGGTCAAAGTCTGACCTTCAATCGGTGAAATACGCGCGTTCGCTGGTATGTGGGGGCGCGCCTGATTCAAGCCAGGGCGGGGCTCACTGCCTTGTGCCTGGCGGACCTGCCATAGCGAAGACCGCGTTGTGCCCGCGGTTTAGCATGATTGACCACAAGTCTGGCAGGAGTTCCCGAGCCCACAGCGTCTTGGCGGCTGTGGGCTTTTTTGTCGCTTCGCTTCTCCGCCATGCCGGGGTTCGCCCGCTTGCTCGCCTCCTCAATTCGGTTCCTCCTTTGGGGACAACCTGTTGAAGAGACGGAAAAATCCCCGGAAAATCCGACGATTTTTGCTCGCTATCATTGAATTCGCCCGATTTTTCGCTAGTTTCTATTCCACGTCGCCGGAATGGCCCGGCGATTTGCGGACAGAACGGGCGATGTGCCCGCTCACCCCGCTCAACTTGGCTCCATCTCTCTGAAGGAAAGGAGATCACTCTATATGGCCAACAAGTCTTTGACCAAATCCGAAATTGCCGCTCATCTGGCGGAAAAAGTAGGAATCACCAAGAAGCAGGTCACCCTGCTTTTGGCCGCTCAGGCTGAACTGGCGTACAAGAACGCCAAGAACGTCTTCACGCTTCCCGGTCTGGGCAAGCTGAAGCTCGTCGATCGGCCCGCGCGCAAGATGATCATGCGCTTCGGCCCCGACGCCGGAAAGGAAAAGCTCATTCCTAAGAGCAAGAAGGTTCGTTTCACCGTCGCCAAGGCGGCGAAGGACGCGATCCTCGGGCCGAAAAAATAAGCCCGGCCTTCTTTTTTCTTCGGGAAAACAATAGCCGCGGGCTTTTTGGCCACGCGGCTTTTTCTTTTTCTGCTTCGGCGATTCCAGCGGTTCTAAAGACCTGTCGTCACGTAAGGCAACAGGGCCATGTATCGTGCCCGTTTCACCGCCCGGGCGATCATGCGCTGCTCCATCGCGCTGGCGCTGGTCCGTTTGCGCGACAGAATCTTTCCGTTCCCGCTCACCATCTTCCTCAGCGATTCGGTGTCCTTGTAATCAATGTAGATTTTGCCCGAGGCGCTGGTCCGGGCGATTTTCACCTTGGGCCGGGCAAAGGTCTGAAACTTCTCCTGCTTCTCGCGACGTTCCGTTCTTTCTCGTGCCATCAACGCTCCGCTTCAATAAAGAGGAGCGGATTCTACAGATATGCCCCGCCGTGGCAAGCCCTCGATTGACCCGGCCTCAGGCCGCTTCGGGCGCCGCCTTGGGTGCAACGGGAGTGCGGTGGACCCCTTTGGATTCGTACAGCCGCTCGTCGGCGCGCCTCAGCAAATTCGCGGCCGTCGGCTCCGGCTGTTCTTCCAGTGTGCTGATCCCAATCGACAACCGCGGACGCCGCGTCACCTTGTAGCTTTCAACCAGCAAATGGACCAGCGATTCGAGCCTTTCGCCAATCCGCTTGGCGACCGAAACTTGGCAGCCCGGGAGAATGATCGCGAACTCGTCTCCGCCGCAGCGGCATCCAAAATCGCTGTCCCGGATCGTGCTGCGGATGATCTGCCCAACCGACCGAAGCATATCGTCGCCGGCCGTGTGACCGAGCGTGTCGTTCAGTTCCTTGAAGTGATCCACGTCGACCATCATCAGCGTCAGCGGCTTGCGTTCGGCCAGGGATTGACTCACCAGTTGCGGAAGCAACTGATCCAGCATCCGCCGGTTGTAAAGCCCGGTCAGAGGATCGTGCACGATCTGGTTCCGCAGCGAGACGATCGTCCGTTCCAGGACCGAGGTTCGGTTGGCGATGCGTTGGCGAACCTCCTCCTTCAAGTCGATGACGGCCTGTCGCTGGTGCCGCATCTCGTGGAGCAGGAGTTTGACCTCGGTGCACAGATCGCGAAGGCAGCCGGGATGAAACTCGGCGAGGTCTTCAATGGGCGCCCGGCCAATGCGGATTTCGTGAATGAGTCGGCGCATCGTGTCGCTGGGCAGGACCCATTGCTTGCGATGCCGCAGGGCCATGGCCACCGCCATGCACACCGCCGCGCCGGCCAGAACCACGCGCAGAACCGAGTCCGCGTTTTCGTTCAGTACCAGGGGCAGGAGCTTGGCGATCGCCCCGACGGCCGCGACTCCGACCAGCATCAGCGCCGCCGGCGCGACCGTCAATCGCCAGATGTTGCGGCCCCGTCGCGGTCCTTCCGTCAGTGGATTCTGGGACGCAACCGGTGCGTTGTCAGGCGAGTCCATCCGGCAACTCCTCTCGAATCGTCTTATCGGCGGTTAAAGGACAAGGGTCGAGCCGAAAATGACGCCGGTCGTCATTATTTGCCCAATCCGGATAGACCGACCTTCAATCCGCCGTCCTGGCGGCCGATATAACCCATGTTTCGCCCGAATGTTGGAAATTCACAATGGCACACGCGGAATACGACCTGGTGGTGATCGGTTCGGGCCCGGCGGGACAAAAGGCCGCCCTCAATGCCGCTAAACTCGGAAAATCCGTCGCCGTCATCGAACGCACCGACAGCATTGGCGGCGTCTGCATCCACACCGGCACCGTCCCCTCCAAGGCCATCCGCGAAGCCGTCCTGCACCTCACCGGAATCAACGAACGCTCGCTCTACGGCGCCGGCTACGCCGTCAAGCACGACATCCACATGTCCGACCTGCTTTACCGTTCCCAGCACGTCGTCCGCACCGAGGTCGACGTCATCCGAAACCAGATGCAACGCAACGGCATCACGCTGATGTTCGGCTCGGCATCCTTCGCCGATCCCAACACCCTGCGCGTCGCACGCTCAGAGCTGAACACTCCCGTCCGCGGCAAGAACATTCTCGTCGCGGTCGGCACCGTTCCGGCGCGACCCGCCAATGTCCCCTTCACCCCAGGCAAAGTCATCGACAGCAACGACCTGCTCTCCCTCGCCGAGTTGCCACGCAGCATGATCATCGTCGGCGGCGGCGTCATCGGGACGGAATACGCCTGCATGCTCGCCGCCTGCGGCGTCCACATTACCCTCGTCGAATCACGGCCCCGGTTACTCGAATTCGTCGATGATGAACTGGCCGAAAACCTCCAGTTCCGCCTCCGCGACATGGGGATTCGCCTTCGCCTCGGCGAATCCGTCTCGTCGATCGAAGTCATCGACCCCAATGTCCGGGCCACGCTGGCCAGCACCAAAACCATCTCCGCCGATTCCCTGATGTATTGCATTGGCCGCCAGGGCGCCACCGAAGCCCTGAACCTTCCCGCCGCCGGTCTGACGGCCGACAATCGCGGACGCCTGAAGGTCAACGAAACCTTCCAAACCGCCGTCCCCCACATTTATGCCGCCGGCGACGTCATCGGCTTCCCCGCCCTGGCGTCCACCAGCATGGAACAGGGCCGACTCGCCTCCTGCCACATGTTCCATCAGTTCGCCAATTCCTGTAGTTCCCTCTTCCCCTACGGCATTTACACCATTCCCGAAATCAGCATGGTCGGCCAAAGCGAGCAGCAATTGACCCAGCAGAACGTCCCCTACGAGGTCGGGCTGGCACGCTATCGCGAGATCGCCCGCGGCCAACTCATCGCCGACCCCAACGGATTGCTCAAGCTCCTCTTCCACGCCGAGAGCCACCGCCTCCTCGGCGTTCACGCCATCGGCACCGGCGCCACGGAGCTGATCCACATCGGCCAGACCGTCATGGCCGCCGGCATGTCGATCGAGTATTTCGTCGATACGGTTTTCAACTATCCGACGCTGGCCGAGTGTTACAAGGTCGCCGCGCTCGACGGCCTGAACCGCGTCCGCGCCGCGATCCTCGAATCCCCCGCCGACGCCGCGTGAAAAGAAATTGCCTATTGCCAATTGCCTATTGAATGAAGACAAATTGGGGACTCCCGTATTCCAATAGGCAATAGGCAATAGGCAATTGGCAATCCACCCCTTGTCATCCGGCGCACAGTAAGGCATAATCGTGAAGTAAGGAAATTAGCAACCGTAAGGATTTACGACGATGTTGCATTCGACGGTGACGAGCAAAGGGCAAACGACGATTCCGGGCGAAATTCGCCAGGCGATGGGGATCAAGCCGGGCGACAGGCTGCAATACGCGGTGCACGGAGATCGCGCCACGATCCGAGTGCATCCAGGCACGCGATCGCTCAAGGGGGCGCTGGCCGGCAAAAAAGGCCGAGGGATGTCCTTTGCCCAGATCCGCCAGGCCGCTGCTAAAGCGGCCCGTCGCAATCGCGAAGGCCTCCGATGAGCAAGCGGCGGCTCGTTGATACCAATCTGATTATTCGCTATCTCGTGCAGGACCACCAGAAGCACGCCAAGGCGGCCGGAAAGCTCTTCGATGCCTGCGACCGGGGCGAAGTCGTGATTGTTCTGCTTCCCGCCGTCCTGGCCGAATGCGTGTTCGTGCTGGAGTCCTTCTACGAGCATCCGCGCCGAGACATTGCCGCAACGCTTGGAAGGCTGATCACCAGCCCCGGCGTCCAAATCACCGACGTCGAGGTTCATCTCGACGCTCTCAATCGTTACGGCAAAACGAGGATTCATTTCGTGGATTGCCTGCTCGCCGCGGCCGCCGCTTCGCAAAGCGTGCCGATCGCCACGTTCGACCAGGATTTGCGCAAATTCGCGGATGTGCGCGTGGAAATTGCTTGAGAAGAAATTGCCGATTGCCAATGGCCTATTGCCAATTGAAAGAGGGGAAATCGCGGGCTCCCGTATTCCAATTGGCAATAGGCAATTGGCAATCGGCAATCTCATTTCCCTTCCCCCGCCAAATCCCGTAACATTCCCGCCATGCGTCACGTGATCTCCGCTTTGGTGGTGAACGAGCCCGGCGTTCTGGCCAACGTCGCGGGCATGTTCGCCGCCCGTGGATTTAATATCGACTCCCTGGTGGTTGGCCGCACCGAAGACCCCAACCTCTCGCGCATGACCATCGTCGTCGATGCCGATGAAAACACCCTGGAGCAGGTGCGCAAACAGCTTGCCAAGGTCGTGCCGGTCACGCAGGTGAAGGATTTCAAAGGCTCGGCCTACATCGAACGAGACCTGGCGCTGATGACGGTCGGCGCCGGGCCGGCCAGCCGGCATGAAGTCATCGAAGTGGTGAACCTCTTCCGCGGCAAGGTCGTGGACGTGGGCAAGGAAACCCTGGTGGTGGAGCTTGCCGGCACCGAGGAAAAAATCGAAAAATTCGTGGAACTGATGAAGCCCTACGGCATTCGCGAACTGGCCCGGACCGGCGTGATCGCCATGGCGCGCGGCATGCAGCCGTTGAAAGAGGCCGAGAAGTCCGCCGGCTCAAAACGCAAACGCAGCATCGACGCCCCCTCCGCCGCCGCTCTGCCGCCCAGTTGATGGGGGGGAGGATGGTTGCGTGTTGCGAGTTGCGTGTTAACTCGAGACTCGCAACTCGCAACTCGCAACTAATTTCCCATGACGCAATCGCGTCGCATCCTTCGGCCGCAATTTCTGCTCGTTCCCATCCTCATCCTGACGGTCCTGCGCCCCGGCGATACCTCCTGGGTCAATGATGAACCGATCATGATGGAGATGGCCATCCGATATAATCACACGGCCAGCAATCTCTACGGGTTCAATCTCCCCTTCACGCCCAGCCCCTATGGCCTGAAGGGCTCCCGCGCCGTCTATGGCCCGCTACCCATCTGGATCGATCAGATATTCCTCGCCTTCACCCACAACGTTATTGTCATGGTCGCCTGCCGGGCGGCGATTTTCACGGCCTTGACGGCGTTGGCCGTCCTTTGGCTCGCCCGAACGCTCAAACTCAGTCCGTGGTTCGCCGTCGTCACGATGTTGTCGCCCTGGCTCTGGTTGTACAGCCGCAGCCTGTGGGACAGCAGCCTTTGCATCCCGATTTCCGCCATGCTTCTGGCCGCTTATGCCGACTTTCTCGCCAGACCAAACGCATCCGCGCTCCGCATCGCGGTTCTGTGCGGCGTCCTTCTGCCGTTCATCCACTTCATGACGCTGGCGATAATCGCGCCGTTGGCATTTCACATCGCCTGGCTTCATCGCTCCAGCCTCCGGCGATGGAAATGGAGCCTTCTGGCGATCCTCGCGACATGCCTCTTTCTCTTCTGGCCCTATCTGTTCTATCTATTCGAACACGTGCATTCTTCCCACCCCGCGGATTCCCACGCCTGGTTTGGGTGGTTCTACCCCCTGCTGGGCGGACACTTTCTCACCCTCGGCGTGGCCGGAACCATGCCCGGTGACGGGTGGCAGGACTTCGCTCCCAAAATCCTCCGGAATCTCTTCGCCATCGCCCAATGGATCTCCCGCGCCGCACTTGCCGCCGTCTGGCTTGGAATGATCCTCGCCATCCCGCGAGCGCGCAACGCGCTCCGGCGGCCCAACGCCGCCGGCGTCTGGGATCATCTTTGCCTCGTCGCCCTGTCCGCCTGGATTTGCCAGACCCTTCTCGACGGAATCGAAGGAATCTACTTCAGCCCCCATTACTACGGCGCGACCTGGCTGGCCTCCGTGTTTCTCGCCTGGCTGGCCGTTGACTGGGTGATGTCCCGCTTCCGCCGCGAGGTGCTAGTTGTCCGCACGTCCATCGCAATTTATGCCGCATCAACACTGCTGGGCATGGTCATCGTCGCCTCGACCATCGCCCGCAACGCCGGAACCCTCAGCACCAATTACGGCATTTCCCTGTCCAACCAGATCGCGGCCGCCAACCAAATCCAGCGGTTCTCCAACCGCAGCGAAGTGGAGATGCAAGTCCCGCAATGGCGACGCTATCCGCTGGCCTTGAAGGTTCTGCTCGAGTTGACCCCCGCTCCCGACCTTCCCCGGCCCACGGCGCACTTGGTGGTCAAACTCCGCAACGCCCATCCCGGCGACGCCCGCATCGAAGTCGATGAATAAAGGGGACATTCATCTTTTCGCGCATCACCGGCAGCGCGGCGCGTGCTCGTGCATTCTTTGCCCAATATTTCACGTCGTCACCGACCGGTCGTCGCGGGACCACTTGCGCCGCAGCGTGCGCGCGGCCGTCCAGAACGCGTCCGCAAAAGACAACAGCAGGTAAAGACTCCAAAGAAGGAACAGAGCGCTGGCGATGCTCAGCACGAGCAGCATGATCAATGACACCGTCGACCGCGTTTCCCAATCAGCTTCCAAGCCCAGGCTCCGCGCATTGTTCACGATGGCTGTGACGGCCGCGACGTAGAGCAAGGAAGCGAACGTTCCGATACCGACGATCATGCAATGTTCGGCCAGATGCGCGCTACGCGCCCGCTTCGCCAGCCCGCGCAAATGGATGAACAGAAACAGCGGCAGAAAGGCAACGATAGCCGTGAAAACCGGATACCAGGCCCACAGTTGGAGGTCCATCTCCTCACGAAAAGCACCCCTGAATTCGAGTGCAAAAAAATGCACAACGACCATCGCAAGCGCGGGCACGATCGCCAACATCCGGAGCCGGATTCGCAAGCCACGGTCCGCCTCATCGGCCGGGGCGTACCCCTCCGGGCGCGTCAGAAGAAATACGCCTAGCGCCAGGAATGCCGCGGCAAGATCGAATCCGATAAAATTGAAAAACTCATGCGATACAGGGAAAGGGAATCCGAGCAAGTTGAAAGACGTTTGCAACACAGGGAAAATGAACGGTCCCACCAATGGAGCAACCAACGCCAGCAAGATGAGATTGATTCCCCTCGACAGGCTCCACAGCCACCTCGGGCGCGAATCGTGCAGTTCATCGGTAATCCGCCGGCTTCGCTCGGCGAGCAATCCGCATTCAGGGCAAGCCGCATCATTAGCGATCCCGCGCAGATCGTACCCGCACCGATAGCATTCGTCCCTGGATGATTCAGCGGAGGTGGCGGTCACTAACCAGGATTATACCGTGTCCCCCACGGACGCGCGGTCACCCTTTCACCGCTCCCGATGACAGCCCGCTGATGAAGTCGCGTTGCAGGGCGCAGAACAGCACGATCACCGGCAGGATGCTCATCAAGGTCGCGGCCATCACGATGCCGTAGTTGTGTTGGTATTCCGGCAATCCGGTCAGGCCGTTCAGGCCGATCGGCAGCGTGTATTTCGATTCGGTCTGCAAAACGATTTGTGGCCAGAGAAAGCTGTTCCATTCGGTCAGGAAGCTCAGGAGGGTGTACGCCCCGATCATGGGGCGGACCACCGGCAGGGCGATGTCCCACCAAAGCCTCAGTTCGCTGCAACCGTCCAGCCGGCCGCAGTGCAGCAGTTCATCCGGAACGCCGAGCATGGCCTGGCGGAACAGGAAGATTCCAAACACGCTCACCGCCCCGGGCACGATGATGGCCAGATACGAATCGAGCCAATGCAGGCGATACATCAGCTCGTAACTTCCCGGCAGGAGCACCTGCGGCGGCATGAGCAGGGTGGCGAGCATGATGATAGTGATCGGCCCTTTGCCGGCGAATTGGTATTTGGCCAATGCGAATCCGCCGAGGCTGCCGAGGGTCACGACCAGAACCGTGTGCGCCGAGGCCAGGAAGATGGAATTGACCAGCCAGCGTCCGAACGGCCGATCGCCAAGCAGGCGGAAATTGTTCAGCGTGAGCCGATCCAGGTGATGCCAGGGAAGCAGCGTGCTATTGAGGAGATCGGCCGGAGTTTTGAAAGCCGCGCAGAGCAGCCAGAGGAACGGCAGGATCGCCGCCGCCGCCAGGCAGATCAGCAGAAGATGCAGTCCGATCCGCCGGGTCATGCGCCGATCTCCCGGTGAAAGAATCGGAACCGCGCCAGCGACACGATCAGCAGGATCGCCACCAGCATCCATCCGATGGCCGAGGCATAGCCCAGGTCTCCGACGCCGAATCCCATGATGAACAGGTACATGACGATGGTTAATCCGCGTCCATCGGGACCGGCCCCCTGGAGCAGGACGAACGGAAGCTCGAAGAGTTGGAATCCGCCGATGGTTCCGATGAGGACCATGAACAGCAGCATGGGCCGGATGTTCGGGAGGGTGACGTGGAAGAATTTGTTCCAACCGCCGGCCCCGTCGATCTCCGCCGCTTCGTAAAGTTCGGGATCGACCGCCTGGAGCGCCGCCAGGAAATAAACCATGCCGTATCCGGTGGCGAGCCAGAGGCTGGCGATGAGGATGGACGGCATGGCCATCGCCGGGCTGCTCAGCCACGGGATGACGATGCGATGGCCCAGGATCGTGCCGATGAATTGGTTGACCAATCCATCCGGGCTGAAGAGTTGGAAGAAGATCACGCCGACGAAGACCTGCCCGACGAGATAGCTGGAAAAGAAGCTGAATCGGAAAAGGTTTCGCAGGCGCACTTGGCGGCTGTTGAGCAGCACGGCCAGGCCCAGCGAAAGCGGAATCCCGATCGCCACGAACGCGACCGTGTAGATGGCCGTATTCATCACCGCCAGGCCGAACAGAACGTCATGACCGAGCAGGAAGCGATAGTTGCTCCATCCGGTGTAGAGGGCATGTCGCGGCCCAAATGTTTTGTGAAAGCTCAACTCAAGGCTTCGCGCCAGCGGATAAAGCAGGAACACGCAGAAGATGATCAGGAACGGAGAAACGAACAGGTACGGCGCCGCACGGCTTTGGAGTTTCCACCAGCGGTCACGGTTCATGGCTCGAAGTTCCCGAAGTCGATTCGGCGTTGAACGTCCTCTTGCGCCTCCGCCAGCCAGCCGGCGCAAGCCCGATCCAATCCGTCCATTGCGGAGGCAGAGCTTTCCGCCCGGCGATCCGCCGCGACGTATTGCTCCGCCCGGTGCATCACCGCCGCCAGGGCAAGCTCCGCCTGATAGGAATACGGCGTCACGAATCGTTCGGGGATTTGCCCGGCAAGGGTCACATACAGGTCGCCGATGTTTTGCCCGCCGGCGAAAAATGGGTCGCCCTTGTGGTATGCGTGGTCGGACCAGTATTCGGGGATCGCCGGCAGGACGTTGTCTCCCGCCGCCAGTCGGGCGCGGCGTGCTTGGGAGCCCAGATACAAAAACTCCAGCAATTTCCACGCCCGTTGGGGATGCGGGCACGAGC
>JBEKXM010000047.1:0-13667 GCA_049512115.1 Tepidisphaeraceae bacterium
TCCACCTGGGCGCGCGTCCAACTTCTCGCCGGCATCAAGGCGATCAATTCCAAGTCTTCGTGCCGAAGGCTTCGCCCGCGCGGCGGCAAATCGATCAAGCGAATGCCCAGGATCACCAGGCACTTTTCCTGCCCGATCTGCACCGAGTGATCGATCAGCCAGGCCCAGTCGTCCGCCGCAGTCAACTCCGCCGTCAGCCTGGCGTGACCCAGACGCAGCAACCACAACCGGCCCGTGGTCCAGCAAGGCGCCGCCCACGCAAGCCCCCAAGCCTCGCTAATCGTCGCCAGCACACGCGACGCGCCACGCAACGAAACGCCCGCCACCAGCACCAGCCGCAAAAACAAGCTGATCAATTGCGGCCCAAATCCATGACTGTCAATGGGCCGCTCATCCCGACGCCGCGCCACCACGCAGTCCGTATTTTTTTGCGGCCGCCTGCTCTCGCAAGGCGGCGTTCTCCGCTTCCAACCTCCGAACCTGCTCCCGCCAACTCTCCCGGCTGCGGGTCACGTCGTTCACTCGATTCAGCAGCCGCTTGGCCTGAACCTTCAACCGCTTATACTTTTGTTTCCAGTTGTCTCGGCTCCGCCCCAGGAACCAGGCTTGAACCCGATGCGTCGTCGTGTACTTCCGTTTATTGCCATCTTGGCTTATCGCGTCCATGCGAAACTCCCATGAAAAAACCTTCCTTGGCGCAACAAATCAACGAGTCCATAGAAGACGAAAACCCACCGAGATTGTCAAGGATTTCATCAGCCCACCCCAACCCTCCCCCTGAGTACATGGGGAGGGGGAAATTCTCCACAGCGATTGACGCGCGCCCAAGGTGGATGGGTTTTTCTCGAGGTGTTGATGGCGATCGTGATCGTCGCCATCCTCACCGAGATTCTCGGCCTGGCCGTCGCCTCCCACCGGCGCGGTCTGAAACATCTGGCCGATTCGTGCTCCGCGACCCGCCTGGCCGAATCAGCCCTGATCTCCATGCAAAGCGGCCAATCCCTGTCCATCCCCGCCGGCTCCAATGTCGCCTTTCACGAGCTTCCCGTTTCGCCCGACTTGCCCGGCGATGTCTGGATCGAAGTCGATGCATCCGTCAACGGCCACCCGGCGAGCCTCGTCGGCCTGGTTCCCCGAAACTCCCTGCCCCATGGCGGAGGTTCATGATGCGACCAGTTCATCGCCATCCCGGCTTCACCATCACTGAATTGCTGGCGACTCTGATCCTCCTCGTCCTGTTCTTCGCGGCCGCCGGAGAACTCTTCAAGTCCACCATTCTGCTCAGTTCCGGCAGCCAGGAATTTTCCAACCGCGCCAGCCAATTCGACTCCGCCATCTTCCAGCTTCGCCGCGACGTCTGGAACTCCAGCCGGATCACCGCCAGCCCGCAATCGGTCGATCTGTCCTTGCCCGACGGAACCACAACCGCGTGGAAAATCGACGGTGCCTCCCTCACCCGCACCGACGCCCGCGGCCAGACCGAACGCTATGAAGCCGTTGGAAACGATTGGTCCCTTTGCACTGACGGCGTTTCCCTGACGATTTCCGATGCCGCCTCCGCCCCCCTCCGCCTGCCCAGCCAAATCCTCCTGTCGAAAAGGGGACATTCATGATTTTGGAAAGGGGACATTCATGATTTTGCGCCGCGGACGGAATTCCGGCTTCGCCATGGTCACCGCGATCTTCCTGATGTCCTTCACGGTCATGACCCTGACGGTCCTGATGGCCACGATCGCCGCCCAGTCCCGCCGCGCCCAAATCCTCGGTCAGGATGCCCAGCTTCGCCAACTCCTGACCGCCGGCGCCGCGTTCGCCGACGCGAAGTTGCAATCGAATTCATCCGGCCGATTCTCCGTCCCATTGCCCGAGGCGCTTCGCCAACTTTCCGCGGATTTGACCGTGGAAATCCAACCCATCGCGGATGAAAAGGCGACCGCCGAAATCGAAGCCGCTCTCCCGCATCATCATTTGTCCCAACGCTTGAGCTTCTCCCGGCAGGCGAGCGGTTGGCAGATCACGGATGCGACGCTGGGCCAATGAAGCCGCGTTTTTCGATTGTATTCCCCCGAAATTTCAAGCAGAATATGCCCTTGCATGCGCCGCAACCTGTATCTCGAAACCTTCGGCTGCCAGATGAACGAGCTCGACAGCGAGCTGGTCCTCGGCCAATTGCGCGCCCAGGGATACCAATCCGTCGATGACCGCGACGACGCCGACGTCATCCTCTACAACACCTGTTCGGTGCGCGAGCATGCCGAGCAAAAGGTCTGGTCGCGCCTCGGCGAATTGCGGGCCCGCAAGGCCGGCGATCCCGGGCTGATCATCGGCGTCATCGGCTGCATGGCCGAGCGCGACGGCGTCAACCTCTTCCAGAAATTCCCCCACGTCGACGTCCTGTGCGGTCCCGGCGAACTCGATCGCTTGCCGTCGCTGGTCCACAACGCCGCCGTCACCGCCGGCAGGTCCCGCACCCGGCAGGTCGCCCTGATGGGCGCCGCCGCCCGCCGCAGCGGAACCCTCGACGCCGCCGAGGACCGCCTGGAAATGCTCGACCTGGCCCGCAGCGTTTCGCCTTCCGATGAAGTTTCGCAGGCGTATGTCCGCATCACCCGCGGCTGCAATAAATTTTGCACCTATTGCGTCGTCCCCTACACGCGCGGCCCCGAAGTCCATCGGCCGCCGCAAAACATCATCGACGAAGTGCGAAAACTCGTCGCCGCCGGCGCCCGCGAGGTCACGCTCCTCGGCCAGACGATCAACCACTACGCCTACCGCCACGGCGACGGCCGCACCACCACCTTCGCCCAACTTCTTTACGATGTCCACGAATCCAATCCCGATCTGCCCCGGCTGCGGTTCGTCACCAGCTTCCCCCGCGACTTCACGGACCAGGCCTTGGCCGCCATGCGCGATTGCCCCCGCATTTGCCGGTATTTGCACGCTCCGGCGCAGCACGGCAGCGACCGAATCCTCAAGCTCATGAACCGCGGTTACACCGTCGAACAATACCGCGATTTTCTAGCCCGTGCCCGCCGGCACATGCCCGACGTCTGCATCGCCAGCGACTTCATCGTCGGCTTTCCCACCGAAACCGAGGAGGATTTCGCCGCCACCATGGAGTTGACTCGTCAGTCCCGCTTCAAAAACAGCTTTATCTTCAAATACTCCCCCCGCCCCGGCACCGTCGCCATCGAGCGCCATCCCGACGACGTTCCCGAAGACGTCAAGCGCCGCCGCAACAACCAGCTCCTGGCCGTTCAGCAGGAAGTGTCGGCCGAATTGAACCGGCAATTGATCGGCAAGCGCGTGGAAGTGCTGGTGGAAGGCCAGAGCAAACTCCTCAGCCGGCGCGAGCCGGCGCCGATCAACGGCGTCGAATTAGCCTGGGAAAAGCGAAACGCCGAACCGTCCGCCGCGATGCAAATGGTCGGCCGCACCCGCGGCGACCAAATCGTCGTCTTCCCCGGCCATTCGTCCATGAAGGGAACCATTCTGGAATTGGACATCGTCGACGCCCAAAGCATGACGTTGTTCGGAAGTCTTCCGGTTAGCCGCGTTGCTTGCGGGGCGCGTTTCTGACGGTTCACTCCCGGCGTCGCCGCCGCGCCGAACCCCCTTGACCACCCAGATCGACGAGTACCGCGATGACCACCAGCGCCAGCCATCCGCCGTTGACGTTGTGATGGTTGTTCAACATCGCCGCCATATACGCCAGCGTGGTGTACGGCATGAACAGGAACCCGAGGACCGGCCAGAGCCACGTGTGGAACGCCGCGGCGAACCAGTTGGTGAAGATCGCGATGCAGATCATCACGAACCGGGGAAAAAACACCGCGAGAATGGGGATCAGGCAAGGCATGCGTTAATCATATAAAGAACGTGGCTCAAATGGGAACCGCGGAAACCGATCCGCCGTTCCAGCGGGAAATTCAGACTTACCGCCCGCTTCGCTAGAGACCGCCGAGGACTCAGAGAAATGCACTTTTTGCCACAGATGAAGACCGATGGACACCGATGAAATGAAATTTGGCTTGAGCCATCTGTATCCATCTGGCTTTTATCTGTGGCAATAATTCTTCCTTTTGTCTCTGCGTCCTCGGCGATCTCTAGCGAAGCGGGCGGTAGAGATTGCGGCGCGGATCGATTTACTCCGCTTTTTCGCGGTCCGCGGATCTGTCGTCGGCGTCATACGCCTGATCGGCGTTTTCGCCGCGGATTTCGATGCGTTCGATCTTCAGTGCCCGGCCGGTTTCGGGGTCGATCTCGGCCAACGCGCCGCACAGGCGCACGTCGCCGGTGGCGATCTCGAACGGATGCGGCATGTTCGTGGTCATGTGTTTCAGGACGCGATCTTTTCGGCGGCCAAGGACGGAATCGTAAGGCCCGCACATGCCCAGGTCGGTGATGTACGCGCTGCCGCCGGCCAGAATATGGGCGTCGGAGGTGGGGATATGCGTGTGCGTGCCGAAGATCATCGAGCAGCGTCCGTCGAGCCAATGGCCCATGGCGACTTTTTCGCTGGTGGCCTCGGCGTGCATGTCGCAGACGCACACGCGGACGCTTTGGGGCATGTCTCCCAGGACCCAATCGGCGGCGGCGAACGGATCGTCGGCGGGGAGATTCATGAAGATTCGGCCCAGCAGGGAAAACACCCCCACCGCGACGCCGCCGTTGGTGGTGACGACGGTATATCGCCGGCCGGCGGCGGAACTGGCCAGGTTCGCCGGGCGGACGATGCGCTCGCTGGATTGCAGCGTTGGGACGATGTCGGCCTTGCGATAGATATGATCGCCGAGCGTCACCACGTCCACGCCGTAGCTGCGGATTTTATTGAAGAGGTTGGCGGTGATGCCGCTGCCGCCGGCGATGTTTTCGGCATTGGCGACGACCAGGTCGACGGCGCGCTCGCGGACGAGAGCGGGCAATTTCTGATGCAGGATCTGCCGCCCGGGCCGGCCGACGACATCGCCAAGGCAGAGGATGCGGAGGGGCATGGCGGCGTAGGATACAGCGGAAACCCGAAATCCGAAATCCGAATGACGAATCAAATCCGAATGACCCAATGATGAATGACGACATTTGGTCATTCGTCATTCGGGCTTGATTCGTCATTCGGATTTCGGATTTCGGGCTTCGGCGCGGCCCACTTTTTCTAACGCCCCGACGCCCCTACAATCGACATACTGAAATATGCCTCATTCCCTCGACATCCTGCCCAACTCGCCCGACCAGGGCCGCAAGCCGCCGTGGCTGAAGATGAAGATGCCGGCGGGCGAGGGATATGGGCGGCTGCTGGGCCTGGTCAACCAGCATCATCTGCACACGGTTTGCCAATCGGCCAAGTGTCCGAACATGGGGGAATGCTGGCACGCCGGGACGGCGACGCTGATGATCCTGGGAGATGTGTGCACGCGAAGCTGCGGGTTTTGCCACATCGCCACCGGGCGGCCGCCGACGCTCGATCTCGACGAGCCGCGGCGAGTCGGCGAGGCCGTGAGGATGATGGGACTGAAACACATCGTAATCACCAGCGTCAATCGCGATGAACTTCCCGACGGCGGCGCGGGCGTGTGGGCCGAGACCCTCCGCCAAATCCGCCGCCAATCCGCCGGGACCAGCGTCGAGGTGCTGATCCCCGATTTCTGCGGCGACTGGGAGGCGCTACAGAAAGTGCTCGATGAGGACCCGGAAATCCTCAACCATAATCTCGAGACCATTCCGCGGCTCTATCCCACCGTCCGGCCGCAGGCCAAATATCATCGCTCGCTGAAGCTATTGCAGATTTCAAAGCAGCAGGGGTTCATCACAAAAACCGGGATGATGCTGGGGCTGGGCGAACGCGAAGATGAAATCGACTCGGTGCTGGACGATCTGGTGGCCATCGGATGCGACATCCTCACGCTGGGGCAATATCTGCGGCCGACCCCGCAGCATTTGCCGGTGACCCGATGGGTTCATCCCGATGAATTCGCCCAGTGGAAGAAGCGGGGAGAAGACAAAGGCATCCGGCACGTCGAATCGGGGCCGATGGTGAGAAGCAGCTATCACGCGGAGAAGCAGGTGCGGGCGCACGCAGCGACCTGACGTGCGCAAAAGAAAAGGTCGGGCATTCAATCGGGCAGGGTGACAACCGGTCTGGCCAAGCCTTTGGCGATGGTTGCCCTTCACTTCATGCACTATAACTACTGCCGGATTCACCAGACGCTTCGCGTTACGCCAGCCATGCAAGCGGGGCTGACCGATCATGTTTGGGAGATTGAGGAATTAGTGCGGTTGATCGACTGAGATTTGCGGCCGGTTCAATGTGGCAGAAGGTTAGGGGTATTCGCCCTCCCGCCACCATTTTGGGTCTTCGTATGCAGGTCGCGTAGCCAATACCTTTCCAGCAGCAACGAAGTCGGTCCCGGATGAGCCGCGTCCGTCTCGCTTGATCTCTACCGTTGGATCGAGCGCCTCTAGCTCGCGTACAAAATCTTCACAGAACTGCCTTATGTCGGGCCATTCATTCGTCAGATTTCGCCGCAACCTGTCGCGGCGGTGTCGCCAAATCCCAAGCATATGAGCGGCAGTAGCCATTCGCGCCTATGCACATAATTTTAATCATCGGACTCGATTTCACCAATTATTTTTTAAACTGACCCACTACCAAGCCTTTTGGGGATTTGACTAGAACCCGTGTAAGATGTTATCTTACTTCCCATGAAGACCAGAGTTTCCAGCAAGGGCCAGATCGTATTGCCCGCGGAAATCAGGCAGAGGGACGGCATCAGGCCGGGCGAGCAGTTCGAGGTCAAGCGGATCGATCGCGGCGAATATCGCTTGTTGAGAGAGGAACCGCCGCCCAATCAGGGCATGGTCGATTGGCTGCTCGCCTGCCCCGCAAAGGGTTACTTCGTGCCGATCCAATCTGAATCGACTGACACACTTTGAACTGACACACTTTGAATTACCTCGTCGATGCCAATGTCCTGAGCGAAGCTACCAAACCTCAACCCGTGGGGAGGGTGATCGATTGGCTTCGTGCGCATGAACGACAGATCGTCGTGGATCCGATTGTTCTGGGTGAGATACGCTTCGGCATTCATCTTGTGGCGGCTGGCGCGCGGCGAAGGCGATTGGAGCGATGGTTCGCCGAAGGGGTTGAGAAAATCTATTGTTTGTCATGGCAGGCCGCCACGGGCTTGCGCTGGGCCAAGCTATTGGCGGATCTTCGCCGCTCCGGTAAGTCGATGCCGATCAAAGATAGTTTGATCGCCGCGACGGCGTTGGTTCATGGCTTGACGGTTGTCACGCGCAACGAGCGGGACTTCACGCACGCGGGTGTGAGAGTTGTCAATCCGTTCGCCGTCGCATAGGGCTTGCATTTGCAGGTGGATTTCCATGCCACAGGGGCGGGAAAAACCATATCAGGCCCCAAAAGTCTTTCCCCCGCCGCTCCCGCACCCAGCCAGGTGTGACCGATCCTTCGGGTGCCGAAGACCGGCCGGAGGACCGGCCGGCTCAGCTTCGAAATAGAGCCGGCCGGTCCTCCGGCCGATCCTCATTGCCCGGATATTTGGGCACACACCCCTGCCCACCCTTTTCCCTTTCCCCGCAACCGTTCAAGGGGGAAAAATGCGCAATGACGGCAGGGCCGATCGATCAGATTTGGGAGAATGAGAAGCCATTGAAGCTGAGCGACGAAGGCGCGGTACAATTTCGGCGAATGAAGCGCTTCCGACGACGGCTGTTCAATGGGCTTACGGCACTGTCACTGCTAATGTGCGCCGTAACAGTAGTGTGTTGGACTCTGAGTTTCTTTGTCGCCCCCAGTATCGAATGGGACAATTCCTCAGGCACCAGGGTCTGGGCCTTTGATTGCGTTTTGGGCGAGATGCGGGTTCACCGCATCGTAATCGATTCCGTCTGGAAATATTCGTTGAGCCACCAGAGTTTTTCGTTTGTTTGGATGCGCCCTCGTTCTCTTGACCAGGACGCACACTTTTTTGGTCGCTCCGCGCACTACGATTTCAGATTTCTAGGATTCGGCTGCTATTCAATTGAGGTACCGACCAGTGGACATCATTTCGCGATTTTCTTCTGGCCATGCTGGGGGATTGTGTTGATTACGTTGCCGCTTCCTGCATTGAGGGCCATCCATCGCCGCCGAGAATTAGAGGGACATTGTCAGGTCTGTGGCTACGACCTCCGCGCAACGCCAGACCGATGCCCTGAATGCGGAACAATCCCCGAAAAGACCAAATAATTTCAAAGTGCACCAGTACCCGGGGCAGGGCAATCCCCTTTGGCGCACTTTGCCTCTTGTCCCTTCGCCCGGTACTCCGGGAGAGGGATAGGGTGAGGGCTCTTTTTATTTGCCAACGCCATTCGGACCGCTCAAAGACCCTCACCCCAACCCTCTCCCGGAGTACCGGGCGAGGGGGAAAACGCCAAAAGCGATCGCCCTGGCACCCGGGGAGAGGGCCAGCGTGACGTGAACAGGAATCCGGGATATTATGAATGGTCCGCGAAGACCGCCCAAGTGCCTGTTCGCGAGATAAAGCCATGACTACTTTCTCCACAGCCGAAGCGGAAAAACAATCGTCGAAGCTGCTGGAACAGGTTCGTGCCGAGGGCGAGGTGCGGATCAAGGGCGTTGATGGCCAGGAATTTATGGTTCGACCAGTCAACCGTTCGCCGTTGGATGTGGGAAAGGTGGATGTGAAGCCGCCTATGACAGCGGATGAAATTGTCCGCGCCGTCCGCGAGGGCCGTGAGCGGGGATAACTTCCCCCAGCGAATCCAGTTTCGATCATGGAGGATCAACATGTCGTTTCGAAACTCTTTCGGGCTTTTTATTCTATTCGGCGCCATCGCCTTCATCGGATGCAAACAGGAAGCTCCGCAGCCGGCTCCCAGGCAAATTGATTTCCGCAAGCCGATGCCGGAGGGGATGGTGGCGCTGCGGAAAATCGATCCGAGCGAATATCCGGATTTCGGGGCGCAGCAGGTCGATCCGGTCCGATTGAGCCGGTCCATCGACAATAGCCTGAAATATCTGTCGGCCCCGAGCAGCCGGACATATTTCCCGTATCTGGACATCGATCACGAGCGGGCCGTGGCGACACTGCATCGGCTGCACGATGTCTGCACCCAATCGATCGCCATGGGCCGATGGGATTCGACCTGGTTCAACCAGCAGATTCGGGCAAATTTCGACGTGTATAAAAGCTATGGCGCCCCGTCGCCGGATGGATCGGGATATACCGATACGGTGCTGTTCACCGGGTATTGCACGCCGATTTACGATGCCAGCCTGAAGCCATCGGCCCAGTTTCAGTGGCCGCTGTACAAATTGCCGGCGGATTTGGTTCGGGATGCGATGTCGGGGCAGGTTCAGGGGCGGCGAACGCCCGATGGCCGGATCGTGCCATATTACACGCGCGGCGAAATCGAGACGGGACACAAGCTGGCCGGCGACGAGTTGGTCTGGCTCAGGAGCCGGTGGGAAGCGTACGTCGTGACGATTCAGGGATCGGCCCGGCTTCACTTGGTTGACAACGGACAGACTTACGAAATCGGATTCGCCGGGACCAATGGGTATGCCTATACCAGCCCGGGCCGGCGAATGGTCGCCGATGGGGTGATTCCCCAGGATCAGCTCAGCCTGCGCGGCCTGACAGCGTATTTCGCGGCGCATCCGGAGATGATGGACAAATATCTACCGCTGGACGAGCGGTACGTTTTTTTCACCGAGCGCCCGGGTGGTCCGTTCGGCAGCCTGAACGTTCGGGTGACCCCGTTTGCGACGATCGCAACGGACAAGGAGCAGAAGGACATCTATCCGCGTGCAATGCCGGCTTTCGTGGTGACGTCGATCCCCTCCTATCCCGGCGCGGGGATGCGGCCGTTTGACGGATTCCTGCTGGATCAGGACACCGGCGGGGCCATTCGCGCCAGCGGACGGTGCGATATCTACATGGGTATCGGACCAACCGCCGAGGGAATGGCCGGACACGAATTGCAGGAGGGGCAATTGTATTATCTGGCGCTCAAATCGGAACTTATGCCGGTGCCGGCAGGGTCTTCGCCAAATGGGGTTCCCGAGTAATGACTCTCCGCAATTCTGATGCTATGCTTACGTGAAACCTCCGGCATACATGGACGTGATGTGAGGGGACGGCGATGAAAAAGATTGCGACAGTCATATTATTGCTGGTGGTCGGAATATCCGCCCGGGCGTGGGCGGATGCTTCGCCGACGTCGCAGCCGTCCAACGCGACTTTGGCGAACGAATTGCAGCTTCAGGCCAACGAGGACATGGGCCGCAGCGACTATGCGGCGGCGCTGCCGCTGTTGCAGAAGGTTTCGGAGATGCTGGCGGATCAGCCGGACCAGCTTGGGCCGGTGCTGGAGCAAATCCGTGTTTGCCGGCACCAGATGCTCAACCCCGCCGGCAAGCCGGGGGTTTCGACGCCGACGCAGTCCGTGGCCGTCCTGGTGGATGGCGGGCCGCGTCACGTCCATCCCGCACCCACCGCCGGTGACACCGTCGAGATGCCTATCAAGGAGCTTGGGAATTTCGACTATGACGCCACCGCCGGTGGGAACATCCCCAGCGACGTCCATCGGCTCGATGGATGCCATTTCAAAACCATGGGTTACATGATCCCGCTGGATCAGGCGGAAAGCATTTCCGAATTCGCCCTGGTTCCCAGCCTGTTCGCCTGTTGTTTTGGCCAGCCGCCGCAGATTCAGCATACAATCATCGTGCATTGTCCCAAGTCGAAGGCGATGAGTTATTTCCCCGATGAGCTGGTTGTCGAGGGAACGCTACACGTGAAAGAGGTTCGGGACAGCGGATTTATCGTGAGCATTTTTCAGATGGACGCGAGCAGCGTCCGCGCCGCCCCGCAGTAAACCGTAGAACAGTGGAACGTCGTCGATGAGCACCGCCACCCCGCCATCCGTAAGTCCGAGCGGATTGTCCTATCAGCCGCGGCCTCTGCCGGGCGAGAAAGTCCCCTGGTCGCGGCGTCTGAACTGGCGAATCCTGGTATTCGTCTCCGCGGTCGTTGTCCCGATCCTGCTGCTATTTTTCTGGTGGCTCAACGAGTTTCTCAGCGGAGGCATTCACGATTACGGCGCGTACAAGGAAGTCGATCTGAAAGCCATGAGCACGTTCGACATGGACCAGATGAACGCCACGATGCAGGACATTCCGTCCAAGTGGCGCGCCCTGGAAGGACAGAAGGTCATGGCGATTGGCGAGATGTGGGCGGCGCATTCAGCGGCCGACAGCGCCAGGCTCGACTACTTCCAACTCGTCTATTCCAAGACCAAATGCTGCTTCAACGGCCCCCCGCTCGCGCAACACTTCGTGGACGGCAACGTCGTCAAGGGAGCGCATTGCTACAATTACGACGTTCCGGTGAAGGTCTGGGGCACGATTCACACATTCATCCGCAAAGACTCCCAGAGCGGGGTCATCAAGAGCATCTATCACATCGACGTGGATAAGGTTGAGCCGATCGAAAACTAGCTACTGCCCGAGCGCGATCGGCTGCGTCGCCGCCGGCGGGGAGACGCTTGGCGCCGTCGTGGGCGACGGGGTTTCCTGTTCCGGGGCATTGGCTTCGGCATCGGTCTTGAACCTCGCCAGCGGGCCGCGTCCGCCGTCGAACGTGAGCAACACGCCAAGCCAGATTTGCACGGCCATCACCAACACCAGCAAAAACGCGAAGGCGGACAGGAAGACCCGGCTCTTTGGGGCGAAGCGCGTCAGCAGGGCCAGCAAGACGGTCAGCACGACAATGGAGGCGCCGAAAACGATATGGAGTCCTTCGCGGGCATTTTTGGAATCCTGGATGTGCTGGATGGCCCGCTGGACGTGGGCGCGGTCGATGATTCTTGGCCAGGGGGCGAGATAGTCGCCGAACCACAATCCGCTGGCGATCGCGGCGATCGCCACCAGCGCCGCCAGGACCCAGAACCGTGCCGCCGGAACCCGCGGTCCGACGGGAATCTCATCGCCGGGGTCGTTCAGGGCCTGGAGCAGTGAGATCGGCTTGATGGCGTCTTCGCGCCCGCCGGAGGCGGCAACGTTTGTCCGCGAAATCCGCTGCACGATGACGGTGTCGGCGGTGACGGCACGGCGGATCGACAGCCCCAGCGCCGCCGCCGCCAATGCGAACACAAAACCCGCCATCAGCAGATGCACTTCCCCCTCGGGCGCGTAGAACTCGATTTTGTCCTGCAAATCCCGCGGCCGGTCCGGGGTATCAGGCAACACGTTCAGCTTTCCCTGAACGGCAAATCCGAGCCGATAGACCATCTCCCCCCCGTGCCAACCGCCGTCGACCATCAGGCCGACCGCCACGACGAGCATCAGCAGCGCCGGGATGCGGAGAATTTTCCTCCAGGTATCGCTGGCGCCGAGCCACATCACCGTGGCGAAAAGCGCCAGTCCCGTGGCCGCAGCGTTCAGGACGATGTGATAGCGCACGAATTGCCAATCGTGTGCATTGAAGTTGCTGGCCGCCTTGAATTCCGACCATGAATCCAAGTCGGCGCCGTGTCCCACGACGTCGCGCAGGGCATAAAGGCCGCTGGTCAGCGCCGGCACGGCCATGAGCGTGCCGAGCAGAATCATCCACCGTCCCGCCTGGCGGAAGGAGCTGCGCCGCCACAAAAAGCTGAACAGCTCGATCGTCACGCCGATCAAAAGCAACCCCATCGGGAAGTGAATCAGGATCACGTGAAAGTTCGGAATGATGAATTTGTCCACGAAACGCTCCTTCGATGTTTGCGCCCTGGGCGATTCATTTCGCCGGATTGGCGGCCAAATCCTTCTTAGCCGTCTCGAGCACCATCACGGTGTAAGCGGTCACCAGGACAGGATTGTCCTCCATCCATTTGCGCTGTCCGACGAAGCTGCCGTCCGGCCGCTGGAGTGTCGCCAATTTCCGGATCAGCGCCAATCGCCAATCGTGCCGGCCGCCCTGGGGATCGATGATCACCGGCTGGCCGTAGGCGCCCAGCGCCCTGGCCATGGTGTAGAAATAGTAATACAAACCGCCCTGGGCGTTTTCCGGGCCGAGCGCTTCCATGCCGGGGTTTTCGTCCACGGTGAAATTTTTGCTGATCCAATCCCACGCCGCCTTGACGCGGGGATCATCGTGCGACAGCCCGGCGTAGATCATGCTCTTCAGCCCCGCGTAGGTCATCGAGCCGTAGCTGCGGAGCATGCGTCTTGAGCCAATGCCGACGAATTCCCCGGCCGGCGAACTGCCGCCGTTGGCCGGAGTGTAGATAAATCCCCCGTCGTCGCCCGCCCATGGCTGGTTGTTGGTTTCGGAAAAGTTCTGGCATCGGCCGACAAACTGGAGCGCGGCGGCGAAGGCGGGATCGTCCGGTTTCAGGCCGGCATCGTGCAACGCATCCATCGCCATCTGCGTATTGCTCAAATCCGGGCGCAAGCCTTTGCCGTATCCGAAGCCGCCGGTTTTCACGTCCTGATTGCCCTGCGTCCGCAGTTGCTCGGACACGCCGGAAATCTTGTCCGACCATTGCAGAGTGCGCAGGTAATCCAGCGCCTTGAGCATCGCGGCGCGATATGCGTCCTTCTTGGATTCGGCCAGCGCGCTGATGGCGATGGCGGTGTTGTAGCACGCCAGCGTATCTTTATA
>JBEKXM010000048.1:0-13562 GCA_049512115.1 Tepidisphaeraceae bacterium
ATCCAACGCGCAAGCTCTGGGCGCTGGCGCCGGCATCGGGGGTTGCGACTGCGGACGGTGTTTGCATTGCGTGCCACCAGAAGAACAGGTGGGCGGAAGGCGAAGCCTCCGCGGCGCAAGGCGAAGTCTCCGCGACGGAAGCAACCGATCCGCCGGCAAGCGCGGGGGCGATGATGCATCCGCAAATCATGCCGACGGCGCGGCTCGGTTCGGACGTGGAGGCCGAGGGGATCCCGACGGTCGGCGAATGCACGCTGCCGCTGGTGCCGGCGATCGGGTCGCAGTCGCGGACGCGGATCGGTTGCGAAACCTGCCACAATCCGCACGGCGGCCGCGGCGAGCGATCGCTGCTGCGTTCGCCCGATCCATCGCGGCCTGAGAAGGTCTGCTTCCAATGCCACAAGAGCGAGGCGACGTTGGATCACAGCATGCACGCCAAAAACGTGTTGGCCCGGTCGCCGGGAATAGCCGATTTGAACTCGCAGGCCAATTCCAAGCTGTTGTGCGCGCCTTGCCACGCGGTTCATGCCGTTGAGGGGAGTCAAAAGGACAAGCTCTGGGCGAGCAGGCTGGATATCTCGGCGGCGACGCCGAATGAGCGGCGGTGCCTGGGCTGCCACGACGACCAGACCGCCAGGCGGCCGGCGATTCCGGCGCATCCGTCGGTGGTGTTCGGGCTGCTGAAATGGTCGGCGACGCGGCCGTCAAGCTTGCCGCAATACCTTCCTACAGAACGGTCGATTCCCTGCGGCGTGTGCCATCTCCCGCACGGGAACAAAAGCGCCGTCGCGGCTGCGGTCCTAGCCGCCGGGACGAATTTGTCGCCGGAGCAACTGATCGACCTGCGCGGGGCGACCAAGCCGATGATGCGCCCCGGCGTGGCGCATGATCTATGCGCCACCTGCCACGGCGGCGAGGCTGATCGGGTGTTCCTGTATTATCACCACCCGCAGGAACGACAGGACATCAAGGCGCTACAGGACCCAACGGGGGCTTTAGAGCAGGATCAATGAGCGGAGCAGGGAAAACGCGTTCTGTTTCGAAGTTGTAGAGGAACCCCCGTCGGGCGGGAGAATCCCCACGGCGGCGCCGTGGGCGTTCCCAATCGGGAGATGACGCGGGCGCCGAGATTCCCGACTTTAAGATTCGGGCGCGATTCCCTGCACATTGTTTCCATTTCACGCGACGTTAAACGACGTTGGCGGCGGGGTTTGGCGTCAGGGCGATCGGCCGCGGCGACTTTGGTCGGATTTGGCATTGGGATTGTTGTTCCAGTGCGGAGTCTTGCTGCGCTGAGGTCCAATATGATTGAAGATCAGACGGTCGCCGGCGAAGTTTTGGGAACGACTCCTGAAACTGCGCAGACGATTCCGAGTCAGAAAGCCCAGTACATAAGCCGGTTGCCGCCCTGCAACGTGGCATGTCCGGCGGGGGAGAATATCCAGGAATGGCTGAACTACGCGCAAGCCGAGCGATACGAAGAGGCCTGGCGGGCATTGGTGCGAAATAATCCGCTGCCGGCCATTCATGGCCGGGTTTGCTATCATCCGTGCGAGAAGGCGTGCAACCGCAAGCATCTGGATAGCGCGGTGAGCATCCACGCGGTCGAGCGGTTTCTGGGGGACCTGGCGATCAGCGAGGGATGGAGTTTCCAGACGCGGCCACCGACGGGAAAGAGCGTCCTGGTCGTCGGATCGGGTCCGTGCGGACTTTCGGCGGCATACCATCTGGCGCTGCGGGGCCATGCGGTGACGGTGCATGAGGCAAGCGCCAAACTCGGCGGGATGATGCGCTATGGGATTCCGGAATATCGGTTGCCGCGCGACGTGCTGGATGCGGAAATAAATCGCATCGAGCGCATGGGCGTTGCGTTCAGGGTGAACACGCCGGTCAACGATCTGGATGCGTTCCTGAACCAACGGCAGTTCGACGCGGTTTTCCTGGCGGTCGGGGCGCAGCTGGGCAAGCGGGTGGATATCCCCACCGACGACGCGCGGCGCATTATGGACGCGCTGACGTTTCTGGCCGATCCATCGGCCAGCGAGCGGCTTTGCATGGGGCGTCGGGTGGCGGTTTATGGCGGCGGCAATTCGGCGATGGACGCGGCGCGCACGGCGTTGCGGCTGGGGGCGCAGGAATCCATGATCGTCTATCGCCGCAATCGCGATCGCATGCCCGCCCATGAATCGGAACTGGAAGAAGCGCTCGTGGAAGGCGTCGCCGTGCACTGGCTTCGCACGATCAAACAGGCGGGCGCCGGCAACATCGAAGTGGAAGTCATGGAACTCGATCCCAAGGGCAAACCCCAGCCCACCGGGAAAACTGAAACCCTTCAGGCCGACACGGTCATTCTGGCCCTGGGCCAGGAAACCCAGGGCGAGTTTCTCAAGAAGGCGCCCGGCGTCACCGTTGCCGCCGACGGCACCATTCAAGTCGATGAGCGCCTGATGACAGGCTGCCCCGGATTATTCGCCGGCGGCGACATGGTTCCCGACCAGAAGACGGTCACCATCGCCGTCGGACACGGGAAGAAAGCCGCGCGAAACATCGACGCATATCTTCACGGCCAAACGTACGTGAAAGGGGCGCGGCACGCGGTCGCTCGGCGCGACCTGATCAAGTTCGCCAAGTACCCCAAGACCGAGCAATCGGCCCAGCCCGTGCTGGACGTGTCGCGGCGCCTGGACTGTTTTGCCGAGACCGTCGAGGGCCTGGACCTTCAAACCGCCACCTACGAGGCGCATCGCTGCCTGTCCTGCGGCAACTGTTTCGAATGCGATGCCTGCTACAACATTTGTCCGAGCCTGGCCATCAGCAAATTGGGACGCGGCGAGGGGTACTACATCGCGGTCTACGATTGCGACGGGTGCGAACGGTGCGTTCGAGAATGCCCCTGTTCGGCAATGGAAATGACGGCAATGGATTCCCTGTAATAAACCGGTTCGCAGGACGTTCACGCCGATTGCGCGGAAATCTTGAATGTCCCCTTTATTCTCCCGGAAAATCTTGAATGTCCCCTTTATTCTCCTGAATCTTTCCCAAATCGCCATGGCAATCTTTTCGCCGGGCGGCGAGTCGATATAATCCCCGCGTCATCTTGTAACCAAAGATCGTGGTGAGGTCGCAAAGAACTCCTCTTGGTCTTTGGTCCTGAGGCAAAGACACGGGCGAGACGCCCGTGCCACATGGAGACAGAAATGGTTGAATTTCGTCAGAAGGTCCTGTTTGTCGGTTACGGCGCGGTGGCGCAGTGTACGCTGCCCATTTTGGAAAAGTACGTCAAGGTCCCGCTGAGCAACATCACGGTGATGGATTTCGAGGACCGCTCGGAGGTCTTGCGGCCGTGGACCGAGCGCGGCGTGAAATTCGTGCAGGACAAGGTCACCCGCCAGAACATGGGCCAAATCCTCGGCAAGTACCTGTCCAAGGGCGATATCCTCATCGACCTGGCTTGGAACATCGACTGCTGCGAGCTGCTGCAATGGTGCCACGATCGCGGCGTGCTGTACGTGAACACTTCCGTCGAGATTTGGGACCCGTACGAAAACGCGGACAAGAAGCGTCCGACGGAGCGCACGCTGTATTGGCGGCACATGAACGTTCGGCGGCTCAAGGCATCGTGGAAGGAGCCGGGTGCGACGGCCGTTCTGGAACATGGCGCCAACCCCGGTCTGATCTCGCACTTCACCAAGCAAGGGCTGCTGGACATTGGAAATCGCGTGCTGAAGGACAAGAAAGTCGGCGGGCGCGATGCCGAGCAACTCAAGCAGTTGATCAAGGATCAGACGTTCAACGAGCTGGCCCGCAAGCTGGGGGTGAAGGTGATCCATTGCAGCGAGCGCGACACGCAGATCACCGACAAGCCCAAGCAGGTGGATGAATTCCTCAACACCTGGAGCGTGGAAGGGTTCCGCGAGGAGGGCACGACCACGGCGGAAATGGGCTGGGGGACGCACGAGAAGGAATTGCCGCCGCTGGCGTACGAACACGAGGAGGGGCCGAAGAACCAGATCTGCCTGGCGCGGATGGGGATCAATACGTGGGTGGTTTCCTGGGTGCCGAATTATTGCATTCACGGGATGGTGGTGCGTCACGGGGAGGCGTTCACCATCTCCGATAAGCTCACGGTTTGGGAAGGGGACAAGGCGGTTTACCGTCCGACGGTGCATTACGCATATTGTCCGTGCGACGGGGCGATCGCGTCGCTCAACGAACTGCGCGGGTACGACTATCAGTTGCAGCCGCGATATCGGATCATGAACGATGAGATCACCAGCGGGGCTGATATCCTGGGGGCGCTGCTGATGGGTCACGCGTACAACTCGTGGTGGATCGGGAGCGATCTGAGCATCGAGGAATCGCGGCGGCTGGTGCCGCATCAGAACGCGACGACGATGCAGGTGGCGATCTCGGTGGTGGCGGCGGTGTCGTGGATGATAGAGAACCCCAACCGCGGGGTGGTGGTGCCGGACGATCTGCCGCACGATTACGTGCTGAAGATTTCCAAGCCGTACCTGGGCAACTGGATTTCCACGCCGTCGGATTGGACTCCGCTGAAGCACTACACCAACTTCTTCAGCAACCACAACAAGCCGTCCATCGACCGTAGCGATCCCTGGCAGTTCAAGAATTTTCTCTTGACGGACGGAGATTAACGATGACACGGACCGCGAACATCGATCGCCAGAAGGCCACGGGAGCCCACTACACCCCGTTGCCTTTGGGTCGGTTTGTGGCCCGGCGGATTCTGTCCCATCTCCATGCCGAGCGGCACAAGACGCTTCACGTCTTGGATCCTGCTTGCGGATCTGGCGCCTTACTCGAAGCCTTTGAATTGGCAGCGCGGGAGGAAGGGTTTGGGCCGATCGAATACGTGGGGGTGGAGGCCGACGATTGCGCCCTGGACTCCGCCTGCCATCGTTTGGATGGACTGGCAAGAGACCGCCTGACTCTTGTCCATGGTGATTTCCTGCAAATGATCGCCCCGACCCGGGGACAGGCCGGTCTGTGGGAACCGCCGCGGCACACGGCTGCCATGGCCGAGTCTTTCGACGTCGTGATCGGCAATCCCCCCTACGTCCGAACCCAGGTACTGGGAGCGGCCGAATCGCGCCGCTTGGCCGAACGCTTCGATCTTTCCGGGCGCGTGGACCTCTACCAGGCGTTCCTTGTGGCGGCGACGGCAACTTTACGGTTTGGCGGTATCCTGGGGATTATCGTCTCCAACCGCTTCCTGAGCACGATGACGGGGGCTAACGTCCGCCGATATCTGGCCTCGCACTACGATATCTGCGAAGTCATCGACCTTGGAGACACCAAGTTGTTTAAGGCCGCAGTCTTGCCGGCGGTGCTTATCGGGCGGCGGAAGAAAACAGCCCAACCCTTCGTTTCGCCCTCTCCAACGCGCTTCCTGCGGATTTACTCGTCCCCCCACTCCGCCGGAAAGGTTGGTGTCGTATCACAATCGAGCAGCATCTACGAGGTTCTCGACAAAGCCAGAAATGGAATCTATCGGGTGGCGTCGGGAATGTATCGCGTTTCAACCGGGACGATTGACACATCCCGAGACACCGGGCGAGTCTGGTCGCTTACCACCCATCACGAATCGCAATGGGTGCAGCAGGTTCGAGACCGCTCCGCCGGGTTTTTCGAGGACATCGCCCAGATAAGGGTCGGGATCAAATCCACGGCCGATTCCGTCTTTATCCGGTCGGATTGGGCAGGCTTACCTGCCGCTCTTTGTCCGGAGTCTTCATTGCTATTGCACATACTTAGCCATGAGGATGCCAAGCGTTGGGCCAGGAAAACGGGGGAACTTCCCGCCCAGCGCGTTCTTTACCCTCACGAAATACGACGGGGAAGACGGACGGCGATCTGTCTGGCTCACTTTCCATTCGCAAAGAGATACCTTGAATCGCACGAGATTCGTCTTCGGGCGCGCCGCTATCTGGCCGCGGGCGGGCGGAAATGGTACGAGATATGGGTGCCGCAGGATCCGGCCGCCTGGGCGGATCCCAAGATTGTGTTTCCAGACATAAGCCCAAAGCCTTGCTTTTTTCTCGACCGTAGCGGTTCCATTGTCAACGGCAACTGCTATTGGATCACACTTCGGCCCGGTATTCCCGATGAAATGCTTTTCCTACTACTTGGAGTGGCCAATTCAAGCGTAATGACGCGATTTCACGATCTGGCATTTGGGAACAAGCTTTATGCCGGCCGGCGCAGATACATTACGCAGTATGTCGGCAAATATCCCTACCCTGATCCATCCACTCATCAGGCTCGTGAGTTGGTAAACGCGGTCAGGGAACTCGTTGACCTTGCCGAGCGAGGAAATGAAAACTTGAAATTGTCCCAAATAGATTCGCGGATCGATGACTTAGCTGAGAAGTGCTTTGGTGTAAAGCCAGAATGAATAGAGATGACGCGATGACGAATAAAAGTGCCTTAAGGCGTTCCGCGGAACAGAAGAAAAAGGATATACACGGCCTTGACTTGGCAGACGGGGAGCCGCTGACCAACGCCCCGGCGGATCCTTCGACACTGTACTCGCTGGAGGAATTAGCGATTCTCTTGAAGCCGCTAATGGGCATTGATGCGCCACGAGACTCGCAGAACCGAATTCTCGAAGTTCGCCCTAAGGGGCACTGGTTTGAGTACGAGGTCGTGAAGTGCCTCGGGTACCATTATCCGCCCGGATCAGGGCTTTTTCCAGACGTCCGCCACCAGTTACTAGAAGTAAAGCACCATACCGGAAAGACAGTTACCATTGATTTTGGCCACCATCACCCAGATTCCAAGGTAGTTATTGATGCCCGGTGGAATGAGAAGGCCAAGGCCAGTATTCGTGACATTCGATACCTGATCGCACTGGCTCCACCACCGGATTACAAGGTGACCATTCTTGTGCTTGCCACGGGAGCGGAGATTCAGAAGATTTTCCGCGTTTCTCCAACACAGACGATCAAGTACCAGCTTGGAATATCGTCCAAATGGAGAGAGCAACACAAAGGACAGATCATAGTGTCCGGTAAGGCGCTCGACGTATAACATGGGAAAGTCCGCTGTAGGAAGGTATATCGACACATGCCAAATCTAAGAACCCTGCGGCAACTGGCCGCTCAGCACGGGACGCCGCTGTTCATCGTGGATCATAAGCAGCTTCGGAAGAACTACGCACAGTTCAAGAAATATCTTCCGCGCGTGCAGGCGTACTACGCGGTGAAGGCCAATCCCGATCCGGCGATCGTGAGCACGTTGTACAAGGCGGGAGCCAGCTTCGACGTGGCGTCGATGCCGGAGTTTTTGGTCGTTCACGAGAACATCAAGGACCTGCCGGCCAAACAGCGGCAGGATTTTATCTGGGACAAGATCGTCTATGCCAATCCGATCAAGGCGAATGAAACGCTGCGGGAGCTGGATCAGTACAAGCCGCTGGTGACGTACGACAACGTTCACGAGATCGCGAAGATCAAGAAGCACGCTCCGCACGCGGGGCTGGCATTGCGGTTGAAGGTACCCAACACCGGGGCGATGGTGGAGTTGTCCAGCAAGTTCGGCTGTCCGCCGGGCGAGGCGGTGACGCTGATCCAGGCGGCCCATGACGCCGGGCTGATCGTCGAGGGGCTCAGCTTCCACGTGGGCAGCCAGTGTACTAATTATGAGAACTACGTGCAGGCGCTGAGCCTGACGTCCGGCATCTTCAAAGAGGCCGCCGACCGGGGGTTCAAGCTGAAGCTGATCGACATCGGCGGCGGATTCCCCGCTCACTACGATAACAACGTCGGCCCGTTCCGGGTCCTGGCGCAGAAGATCAATTCCGAGCTGGATCGGCTGTTCCCCAAGGACATCGAGATTCTCGCCGAGCCGGGGCGGTTCCTCGTCGCCACCTGCGGCACGCTGGTCGCCAAGATCGTCGGCAAGGCGTTCCGCGACGGGAAACTCTGCTATTACATCAACGATGGCGTGTACCACACGTTCTCGGGCATCATCTTCGATCACTGCCCGTATCATCTGAAATCGTTCAAATCCGGCCCGACGCAGATTTGCTCGGTCTTTGGACCGACGTGTGATGCGCTGGATACGATTTCGTTGGCCGAGGAACTGCCCGATCTGGAACTGGACGATCTGGTTTACAGCCCGAACATCGGGGCCTACAGCCATGCGTCGGCGACCTACTTCAACGGCTTCCCGCCGGCGCAGGTTCTGCACGTGAATCAGTAGGGGCGGGGGCAGATTGCCAATTGCCTATTTCCAATTGCCTATTGGAATGTGGGAGTCCGCAATCACCCGCGACAGGCGGCGTAATCTGGCGGAATAAAAGCGGATCAAGTACGATCGCGCGAATCGCGCAGAGGCCCGGTCCAAAGAATCGCAGCACCAATGAAACAGACGACAGACTGCCTAATGCTCACGGCAATCGCTTTCGCGGCGATGCAGCAGCGTTATCGGACAGGGCAGCAACTTCTCTGAAATCCGTTTAACAGCGCCAAGGGAGTTGACTTATCAGGCTTTGCCTGATACCCTGTAACCGTGCGGTTTCGTTTTGCCGATGAAAAATTGGAACGGCTTTATTTCGAGCTGCACCATGCGGCTGGTTACGGCCCAAATGTCGTCAGGGCATTTCGCAAGGTTGTAGGGCTCATCAAAGACGCGGTGGACGAACGCGATCTTTATGAAATGAAGTCGTTGCACTACGAAAAACTGAAAGGCAATCGGAACCATCAGCGGTCATTGCGATTGGATCAACAATTCAGGCTCATCGTTGTGCTCGAAGGACACGGAAACAAAACAGTAGCCGTTATCGGCATTGAGGATTATCATTGAAGGAACAGCCATGACCCCCAAACACCGAAAACCCGCCGAAGTGTTTCCCCCCGGTGAATATCTGCGGGAGGAGCTTGAGGCACGAGGCTGGACGCAATCGCAATTCGCCAAGATCATCGGGCGTCCGTTGCAGACGGTGAACGGCATTATTAACGGGAAGGTCGCGGTTACTGCACAAACTGCGAAGGAAATCGCCGCGGCATTTGAGACCAGTGCGGACCTCTGGATGAATCTGCAAGGATCGTATGAACTGTTCATCGCACCCGACGCCGATCCAGCCATCCACAAGCGGGCAGAGCAAGTTGCATAGCCGGCTCCCTGATTCACAGTTGGGTGACATGCTTCCCGGCGTCTCACCGGGGGTAAAGTAGATCGCCACTTCGATTCATATCCGCCCGGCCAATCTTGAATTGCCGCCTCACCTTTGGGATCATCCGACCATGAGCCGAAATAGAACGGTTTGCCCTTCACCTTTTTTGCCCATTGCCCGTTGCGGTGCGCAAACAACGGGAATCCGGCAAACGGCTTTTTCGGTTTGGAATCGCGGCTTTTGGATCGGCCGGGTGTCGGAGCAGGTGTCGTAGCCATGATTTCAATCTCGGCCACAAATCGAAAAACGTCGAGTTTTCCGAGGAGGTTTCGATATTTTCCGGGCGTGGCGGAATGGCAGACGCTACGGACTTAAAATCCGTTGGCCAGAAATGGCCGTGCGGGTTCGACTCCCGCCGCCCGGATGAGGCTTTTGCCAATGAACGCACCCGATGCTGACATTCGTGAATTGGCCGCGCGGCGAAGAAACCTGTCGTGGATAGGGTGGGCGGCGGGCGTCGCCGTGTTGTCGGGGCTGGCGATCTGGTATGTGTGCGACAACGCGGGACGATGGAAGGATCGGTGGGTGCCGCGGAAACTGCGGACGGTGGATGCAGGGCAAGTGTATGCCAGCGGGCAGATCGATCGGCATCTGATTCGGCAGGTCCTCACGGACGATCACATCAGCGTGATCGTATCGCTGATCGCGGACGACCCGGCCGATCCGGACGTGGCGGCCGAAATACAAACGGCCAGCGGGCTGGGAATCCAGCGGTATATCGACCCGTTGATGGGAGATGGAACGGGGGACATTCACGCGTATGCCGACGCGATTGCGCAAATCGTGAGGGCACGGAAGCAGGGCAAGACGGTGCTGGTGCACTGCTCGAGCGGGGCTCAGCGGTCGAACGGCGCGACGTTCTATTACCGGGTGCTGGTGGAGCACGGGAACGCGGATGAGGCGGCGCAAGAAATGAAACGCAACGGGCATGATTCGCGGAGCAATCCGGCGCTGATCCCGTATCTCAATTCCCACATGAGCGAGATGGCGAAGCTGCTGGTGGAAAGCGGGACCATCGATCGCGTGCCCGATCCGCTGCCGCAGATTCACGCTGAATGAAGGGGAACCATCAACTCATCTGTGCGGTGATGGGCGGGGCGCTGGCGGAGCGGGGGACAATATGGGGGTCCTCATCGACGGGGATTTCGTCGGTAATCACGTTGAATTGGACGAGTTGGGATGGCCCGAAGGAGGTGGTGATGGCCACGTCGGCGGCGTCGCGGCCGCGGGCCATGACGACCCGTCCGATGCGGGGCATGTTGTGCCGGGCGTCAAACGTGTACCAGCGTCCGTCCAGAAACACCTCGGTCCAGGCGCTGAAATCCATCGGATCGGGGTTGTAGGGCACGCCGATATCGCCCAGATAGCCCGTGGCATATCGGGCGGGGATGTTGAGGCAGCGCAAAAAGGTGATGAACAGATGCGAGAAGTCGCGGCAGACGCCGCGGCGATCCTGATAGACGTCGAAAGCGGTCTTGGTCGGGCGCGCAAATTGATAGCCAAACTGGACGTTGGTATGGACCCAATCGCAGACGGCCTGGACGCGGCTCCAGCCGGTCGGCGTGTTGCCGAAATGGTTCCAGGCGATATCGCTGAGTTGATCGGTTTCACAATATCGGCTGGCGAAAAGGAACTGGATGACCTCCGGGGGAAGGGCATGGACATCCCATTGGATGGCATCGGGATGAACGGGATCGGGCAGACCGGAATCGCGGATGATGGTTTGATGCCAAAGGCGCAGTTGCCCGGCGGGGGCTTGAATCCGGCCGCAACGGTTTCCGAAATGATCGGTGAACGTGGAAATGGGGATTTCGGGGGCCACCTGGATCGTCTCCGGCGCCGACAGGCTCCCGGACCGGGAGGGATGCGTGTAGAGCATCAGGATCATCGGGACGGGGGCGGGGATTTGGAATATGACGTCAAAACCGATGCGAATAAGCATAAGGTAACTGATCTTTCCCGCGGTTGGCCATGGATGAGTCTAGCAGGAGCGTGGTTAGACCGAAAGAAGGAAAGTCCAGCGGAGGCGAATAAATTGGGATGGCCGCGGGCTTTCCAGAATCGGGGATTCAGGGCAGAATAGGGTGAGTGTAACGCCCGTTTGTGGCGGAAAAGGCTGCCGATTGCCAATTGCCTATTGCCTATTGCCTATTGAAAGAAGAAGAGATTGCGGATTTCCGAATTCAATAGGCAATAGGAAATAGGCAATCTGCCAACGCCCGCCACAGAAAAGAAGCGTGACACCGGTAAGAGATTGCCCGGAGCGGCTTGCATGACAAACCCAACGTATTACGGGCCGGACGTGGAACGGCCAGCGGCAAATGCGGCTCATGGAAGACGATCGAGCTGGTCGAGCCTGCTGGTTTTCGCGTGTTTGGCGCTGGGATTTGCCGCCAGCGCGGTGCAATACGAGCGGGTAGCGGCGACGAGCCAGCGGGACAGGGCTGAGGTGCTGGCGACGGCCGATGCCCGGGTGGAAGGGCAACTGGAGGACCTGGGCAAATTCCTTTCCGAGCCGCAAACCCGAATGATCCGATTGACCGGCTCGCCAGGCTCTTCCGTGGCCAACGCGGTCATCGCATGGAACGCGGCGGCGCGGCGCGGATATCTGCTGTGCGATCAATTGCCGGTGCTGGAATCGGGCAGCGGGTACGAGCTGTGGGCGCTGCACGGCGGCGATGAACCGGTGAAGATCGCGAGCATCGTGGCCAAGGCCGGGCAGAGCGTTTATCTTTTCCAGGCCTGGGGCGCGATGGAGGGCAAAATCCGGCTCCAGATCACGGCCGGCGCCAGATCGTCCGGCAAACTTCCGATTTTAGCCGGTGAAATTGAGTGACAGGTCAATAGAATAGTTCCGGAGGTCTAGTCATGGTTGCCATTCGATGTACCGACAAGCCATCCGGAAGTCCGTCCCCCACGCCCGGCAAGCTGCTCGAACAGCTTCAGGGCAAGGGGTACTACAGCTTCTTTTCCCACGAGCATTGGACGCCGAACGTCAATCTGTACGAGACGGACTTGGAGTACCTGGTCTGTGTCGATCTGGCGGGGGTGGACAAGGAGAAGATCGAGATCGAAGTGGTTAACGGAGCTTTGCGGCTCAGGGGCAACCGCAATGTGCCCATGTGGACGGAAGGGCCTGAAACGCCCAACGTGCGGGTTCGGATGCACCTGATGGAGATCGATCACGGCTCATTTGCGCGCGACGTGGAATTGCCGCAGAACGTTCACCACGAACAGATCAACGCGCGGTATCGCGATGGAATGTTGTGGGTCGTATTGCCGAAGAAACATTGATATGGCTGAATCACAAGTCATCGAGCGAAATCCAACGGCGACGGTAATACGAACCGCTGGAAACGGGCAGCAGCTTACCATCCCCAGCCTGATTCCGATCTTGCCGATCCGGAACATCGTGGTGTTCCCGGGCACGGTGATGCCGCTGAACGTCGGCAGGCAGAAGAGCAAGAACCTCCTGGACGAGGTGATGCCGGCGGAAAAACTGATCGGCGTGGTGACGCAGAAGAACGCGGAGATGGAGGATCCGGGGTACGGGGATCTGTTCACGGTGGGAACGGCGTGCATGATCCTGAAGCTGTTCAAGTTGCCGGATGGGAACCAGTCGATCATCGTACACGGGCTGGTTCGGTTTCGGCTGCTGGGGATCGAGCAAAGCGAGCCGTTCGCGCTGGGGCGGATCGAAATCCTGGAGGACGTGGCGTCGCCGGGCACGGAATTGGAGGCGCTGGTGGCCTCGGTGCGCCAGCAGGCCAACCGGGTGATCGAGCTTTCCCCCAACACGCCGGACGAGGCGGCACAGGTGCTGAACAGCATCGGCGCGGCCTCGGCGTTGGCGGACTTTCTGGCGGCGAACCTGCCGGTGGAAAAGGACGACATCGCGGAAAAGCAGCGGATGCTGGACGAGATGGACGTGGAAAAACGGCTGCGGATCATCGCGGGCCGGCTGGCGACACAGCTCGACGTGCTGGAATTGCAGAGCAAAATTCAGTCGCAGGTGAAAGAGAACATCGACAAGAGCCATCGCCGGTATTACCTGCAGGAACAGCTCAAGGCGATCCGCAAGGAGCTGGGGGACGGCGATTCCGGGGCTGGCGGAAGCGAAATGGAAACGCTGCGGTCGCGGCTGGAGGCGGCGCAGATTCCCGAAGCTGTAATGAAGGAGGCCAACCGCGAACTGAATCGCCTCGATTCCATCCCCAGCGCCAGCCCGGAATACGGCGTGATCCGCACGTACCTGCAAATTCTCAGCGAATTGCCCTGGTCGGTGCAGACCACGGACAAAATCGATCTGGCGGAGGCGAGGAAAATCCTGGATCGGGACCATCACGACCTGGAGAAAGTGAAGCGG
>JBEKXM010000049.1:0-13509 GCA_049512115.1 Tepidisphaeraceae bacterium
GAGTCCCCACACGAGCGTGGGAACCATATAGCCATTGAACGACGTGGAATACTGGATGAAGGCCAGTCCAATCTGGCGCATGTTGGATTGACACTGGACATAAGTCGCCTGCGCCCGGGCCTTTTGCAGGGCGGGAAGCAGAATCCCAATCAGGACAGCGATAATGCCGATGACGACGAGCAGTTCTACGAGGGTGAACCCGGGCTTTTTACATCGCACGGCAGCCTCCCATCAGATTATAGCACGCTTCCAGTGAGGTGTACTCTTTCAATCGGAATGAATGTTACATACTTTCCCGCAATTTTCAAAGGGAAAAATCACGGCAAAATCTCCGACAAGGAGCCGCGAGCGCCAGCAGAGTCATTCGACGCAAAATACTAGCGAAAACGGCCCACATTTCGGCAATTGGAGTTGTCTTGCGATGCCGAAGCGATACCAAGGACCCCGCCAATAATTCGGCATTCGTTTCCAAAAAGCACGACCCGGCCGGGAAGAAATATCTGAAATCGGCCCTGTTAGTTGCATTCATATCTTGTAAGTTGCATGAAACGATCACCCATAAATCGGGGTCGCAAAAAATGCAATGCAGTCGTTTTGAGGGAAGCCGCCCCCAGGCCGCGATATGCCGTTTTTGTCAAAAATTCAGGGAATTTGGGAATATTTTGCCGTGATGTTAGGTAAATAGCCGGTACTATTTTATGTTGAAAATATCCTTGACATGGTTGCAGGTTGTGTTACATTTATTAGCGATGACCGTGCCCACTAAGTGGGAGGGTCAAAAAAATACATATCTTTAACGTGGAGGCGCGATGAGAAGGAATGCAAAGAAAGTGGCGGTCGTCACCGCCGCCGTTGGTGGGATGAGTTTTCTGTTCTCGCAAACCAATGTCGCCAGCGCAAGTATTTTGCCGGGGACACCTGATGTGATCTACTCGGATAACTTTGCCGCTCCGGCGGTAAACGTGAATGCTCCAAACACGTACATCGTCAACAACGCCCCAGCGGTTGAGACGGGCTTGGACGGCGGAAGCGCCAGCGCGACATACGTCGGTGTCGCAACGATTGGCGTCCCTGCCGCCAATTCCGACGCGCTTTGGAGCTACTCCGGAAGCAATTCCGCGACCATTACCAGCCCGGCGTTCAATGGTAATGGCGAAGACAACAGTACGATCGACAACCTTACCCTGCCGCTTTCTCCAATCATTGGCGAAACCTATGATCTGGAACTCACCATGACGGTGCCCTCCGCCACCCATTATGGTGGGCATGGCGTCGAAATGGCCTTCCTGTACGGTAATGGAAACGGCCACAATACGGCTGGCCAGGCGATCTCCAACAACGATCCGGCGGGACTGATCCTGGACAGAGATTTCGTAACTGGCACTGGCTACTTTGATGTCTTCGAGGGCATAGGCACGGCCAACGACAACCGTTTCTCGCCCGGCACCGGGCTCGGATCGACTCTCACGGTTGACACCTTGTACACCCCGACAAGCACGACCTCCGGCGTCTTCAGTTGGTATGCAAACGGTGTCTTGCTCGCCGGCCCCGTCACTATTACAGGTATCACCGGTGGTATTACAGACGTCCAATTCGGCACGAACTACAACACGGCTGGTGGGAACGTGCTTCAGAATTTTAGCCTGACTGACCAGGTTCCCGAGCCAGTCACGGCTGGGCTATTCCTAGCGAGTGGACTGCCCTTGATGTTCCGGCGCCATAGGAAAGTGAAGGCTTAGATAGAACGGCCAAAGAGCCGCTCATTTGCGACCCTCCTGCGGGCCGCCCCCTAAAATCAGGGGGCGGCCCGTTTTTTTTCAGATTAACCACCTTGTTGCGATGTACACCAATTTCCCCACATCTGGCGATAGGCGGCTTCGATGTTGCGGGCAAAGCGCGGGCCATCCATCAGGGGAGAAGCCAGCATCCGGGGACGCAGGGTGCGGCGAAGTTCGGCCAGGCGGGATAGGTCCCCGGCGAGATCCGTCGCTATTTGAACGTATTGCGCCGGCGTCTCGGCGACGAGTTCAGGCAAACCGACATTCCGCAACACGCTCCCACCGCCACGGCCGACTGCCGTCCGGCCCATCAGGGTTATTACGGGAACTCCCATCCAGAGCGCGTCACAGGTGGTGGTCCCGCCGTTGCACGGGAACGGGTCCAGGCCGATGTCAATCTGATGGTATCGGCTGAAATACTGCGGCAATGGAACGCTGTCCACAAAGTTCAGGCGCCGCGGATCGATTCCTTGATGTTCCAGGAGATCGCGTACCCGCTGGCGGTGACTGCCCGCGCTGGCAAACAGAATGAGGTGCGACTTCGGCGTCGCGCGCAGCAACTGTGTCCAGAGATCCAATGCGCCGGGTGAGACTTTGCAGAAGTTATTCAGACAGCCGAAGGTCACCTCTCCGCTGCTCAGTGCCGGTGGGGGGCTGACTTGGGGACGCTGCTCGTCCAACGGATAACACCAATACGTTTCCGGCAGCCGTATGGATTTTTCGCGGTAAAACGCGTCATTCATTCCGAGCGGATCGAGATGGGGATCGGTGAGGCGATAGTCCATGGCGTCCAAGCCGGTGGTGGAGCAGTAAGCCAGATAGGTCGCCTGGACGGGAGCGGGTTTGCGGGCAAATACAAGCAGGCGATTTTTGGCCATGTGCATAGTCAGGTCCACCAGGATGTCGATCTGGTCTTGCCGGATTAGTTCGGCCGCCTGTTCAGCCGTGAGTCCGAACGTGTCTCGCCATTGGTGCGCGTGGCGGCGAAGAAGGCCGGTGTAGCGGTCGGGACGCTGAACGTCCGAGTAACAGAATACCGCGAAACGATCGGGGTCATGGGCGGCCAGCAGCGGAAGAAGAAACCGGCCGACTGGGTGCTCACATAAATCCGGCGAGATGTAGCCGATGCGCAATTGCCTGTCGGGGTCGCGGTTATTGGCGTGCGGTTGAATGAACTTCCTGAGCGGTTCGGCGTGCCGCTGGTTCCAACGCCGGTGTTCCTGAAAGATCATCCCGGCGTCGTAATCGGGGTGAAAATGGAGGGTGTAAAGCAGATTGCTGTGGGCCAATTCGTAATCGGGCCTGAGTTGCATGGCCTGCCGATACGAAGCCACCGCCTCGTCTAATTGTCCGATGTCCTTTAAGGCGTTGCCGAGATTGCTGTGTGCTTCCACAAGATCAGGCTTAATCCGAATGGCCTGCCGAAAGGAAGCGATCGCGTCGTCCAATTGCCCAGTGGCCTTCAAGGCGTTGCCCAGATTGTTGTGCGCTTCGGCGTAATCAGGCCTGATCCGAATTGCCCGCCGATAAGCTGCGATCGCTTCGTCAAATTGTCCCTTGTCCGTTAAGGCATTGCCCAGGTTATGGTGGGTTGCTTCAGCGAGATCAGGGTTGAGCCGAATGGCCTGCCGAAAGGAAGCAATCGCCTCGTCAAGTTGCCCCTTGGCTTGCAAGGCGTTGCCGAGATTGCTGTGCGCCTCGGCAAGATCAGGCTTGAGTCGAACGGCCTGCTGGCAGGCCGCGATCGCTTCGTCAATTTGCCCCTTGTCTTTTAGGGCATTGCCGAGATTTGCATGCCCTTCCGCGTAATCGGGGTTGACGTGAATGGCCAGCCGATAAGACGCGATGGCCTCGTCAAGTTGCCCCTTGTCCTTCAGGGCGTTGCCGAGATTGCTGTGCGCTTCGGCACGATCGGGCTTGAGCCGAACCGCCAGCCGGTAGGACGCGATAGCCTCGTCAAGTTGCCCCTTCGCTCTTAAGGCGATGCCAAGACTGTTGTGCGCATCGGCAAAATCGGGCTTAAGCCGAATCGCCTGACGATAGCAAGCGATGGCCTCGTCAAGTTGCCCCTTGTCCCTTAAGGCGTTGGCCAAATTACCGTGTGCCCCGGCAAGATCGGGCCTCAACAGAATCGCCTGGCGATAGGAGGCAATGGCCTCGTCAAGTCGCCCGCCGGCCTTCAATGCGTTGCCGAGGGAATTGTAAAAAGGCGGGTTGGTTGGACAGATCACGATCGCCTTGCGGATCAAATCAATCGCCGCGTCCAACCGACCGGCTTGTGCCGCCAGCACGCCCAATAGATGTAGTGCGTCGGCATGGTCGGGCTGCTGGGCCAGGACCTGACGGTATATTCTCTGGGCCTTGGCCAAGCGTCCCGCCTGATGATGCGACAGCCCGGATTCGAACTGCTGCTGGAGAGTCATGGGGCCGGGCCTTGTATTTTGGACGCCGCGCCCGTCGCGCACCAGTTCCGCCACATCCGGCGGTAGGCGGCTTCAACGTTGCGAGCGAAGCGGGGGGCGTCCATTAGTGGGGACTTCTCCATCCGGGAGCGCAGAGTGTGCCGCAGTTCGGCCAGACGCGGCAGGTCGGCGGCCAGTGCGGCGGCGATCTCGACGTATTGTTCCGGTGTCTGGGCGATGAGTTGCGGCAGGCCCAGATTGGTCAATTGCGAAAGCCCGGCACGTCCAGCCACGGTCTGTCCCACCAGCGTCACGACCGGAACGCCCATCCAATATGAATCCAAACTCGTGGTGTGGCCGTTGCAGTGATAGGTATCCAGTCCAATGTCGATGCGATGATAAATCTCCAGGTATTGGCGACGAGGTTGGTGGGGGACCAATTCGATGCGATCGAGATGGATTCCTTCCCGTTGCAGCAGTTCCAACAGCGGCTGACGATGGCTGCCTTCGGGACAGAGCAGTATCAATCTCGACCGGTCGACGGCCTTGAGAACACGGGCCCAGAGCTGTAGGGCCCGATCGGTGACTTTGCAGAAGTTATTCAGAGAGCCGAAAGTGACGATGCCATGGCTTTGCGCCGGCAGCGAGTTGACGGCGAGGTTAGTGATGAGGGGATCGTAGCACCAGAAGGTTTCGGGCAAATGGATGGAGGTCTCCGAGTAGAACCGATCGTTCAATCCGGGGGGATCGAGATAAGGATCGGTGAGGCGATAGTCGATCGTGTCCATGCCCGTCGTGCCCGGATACGCCAACCACGCCGCCTGGACCGGTGCCGGCTTTCGCGCATGTACCAATGGGCGGCCGTGGGGCATATGCATGGTCAAATCAATCATCAGATCGATCCGATCTTCGCGGATTTTCCGGGCGACGTCGGTATCGGTCATGCCGACGATCGAGCGCCAGGCGTCGACGCAACCGCGAATGCGCTGGGTGATCGGATCGGGCCGGGCGACGTGGGAATAGCAGAAAATCTCGAACGCCTGGCGATCATGATGGGAGAGCAGGGGAATTGTAAAGCACGATTGGCAATGCTGGGCAAAATCGGGTGAAAGGTATCCGATGCGCAGCCGGCGATCAGGGTCGGGGTTGTTGGCATGGGGCTGGATGAATTTCTTGAGCGGTTCGGCGTGCTGCTGGTTCCAGCGGCGGGCTTCCTCATAGATCATCCTGGCGTCGTAGCCGGGATGAAATTCCAGGACGTAGAGCAGATTGCTGTGCAGTCCCGCGTGATCGGGCTTCAGCCGAACAGCCTGCCGATAGCAAGCCATGGCCGCGTCCAGTTGCCCGATGCTCAACAAAGCGTTACCGAGAAAGTTGTGCGATTCGGCGCAATCAGGCTGCAGCCGTATGGCCTGCCGATGACATGCGATCGCCTCGTCCATTTGCCCCTTGGCCTTCAATGCAACGCCCAGATTGCTATGCGCTTCCACAAGTTCAGCCTTGATTCGAATCGCCTGCCGATAGCAAGCGATGGCACCGTCAAGTTGCCCCTTGTCATTCAAGGCGTTCCCCAAATTAAAGTGGGCTTCGGCAAGCTCGGGCTTGAGCCGAATCGCCTGCCGAAATGAATTGATGGCCTCGTCCAGTTGACCGTTGCCCTGGAAGGCGTTGCCGAGATTGCTGTGAGCCTCGGCAAGATCGGGCCTAAGCTGAATCACTTGCCGGCAGGAAGCGATCGCCTCATCGAATTGTCCGATCTTCTTAAAGACGTTGCCGAGATTTCCGTGGGCTTCCGCCCAATCGGGCTTGAGTTGGATGGCCTGACGATAGGAAGCGATCGCCTCGTCCAGTTGCCCGCCGCTCTCCAAGGCGTTAGCCAAATTATAATGTGCGTCGGCGTAGCCGGGCCCGAGTTGAATGGCTTGCCGATAGGCAGCGATGGCCTGATCGTGTTGCCCGCCGGTCTTCAAGGCTTTGCCAAGGTTATTGTAATAGGTCGGATTGTTTGAACAGATCGCAATCGCCTTGCGCATCAAATCAATCGCGGCGTCCAGGCGGCCCGCCTGCGCCGATAGTGCGCCCAAAAGATGTAATGCGTCCGGATTGTCGGGGTGCTGGGCGAGAATTCCGCGGTAGATCTTCTCCGCGTCCGCCAGGCGGCCCGCCTGATGGTGTGACAGAGCGGATTGGAGTTGCTGCTGGAGAGTCATCTGGCTGGCTCTTGTAAATCCGATTTTCCATTCTGCGCGCACCAAGTCCGCCACATTTCTCGATATGCGGTTTCAATATTGCGGGCGAAGCGGGGGGCGTCCATCAGGGGGGACGCCTGCATCCGGGGACGCAGGGTGCGGCGCAGTTCGGCCAGCCGCGGCAGGTCCGAGGCCAGCGCGGCGGCGGCCTGCACGTATTGTTCCGGCGTATGGGCGATCAATTCCGTCAGGCCCAGGTTGGTCAATTGTGAAATCCCGGCACGTCCAACCACGGTCTGTCCCACAAGCGTGATGATGGGAACGCCCATCCAAAATGAGTCGAGACTGGTTGTATGACCGTTATATGGGAACGTATCGAGCCCCACGTCAATGCGACGGTAAAGCTCCAGGTATTGCCGACGTGGGCAATAGGCGACCAATTCGATACGATCGAGCTGGATTCCCTCGCGTTGCAGCATGTCCAAGAGCGGTTGACGACGGCTCCCTTTTGGGCAAAGGATCATCAATCGCGACTGGTCGACAGCCTTGAGCACCCGCACCCAGAGCTTCAGGACCTGTTCATTGACTTTGCAGTAGTTATTCAGGCAGCCGAAGGTAATGAATCCGGTTTCCAAGCAGGGCGGCGCGTTCACCGCTGGTTCGCTGGTGAGAGGATCATAACACCAAAACGTGTCCGGAAGATGGATCGACCGCTCCCGGTAATAAGCGTCGTCAAGCCCCAGTGGGTCCAGATATGGATCGGTGAGCCGATAGTCAATTGCGTCCAGGCCCGTTGTGCCGGGGTAGCCCAGCCAAGTCACCTGCACGGGCGCCGGCTTTTGCGCCAGGACCGGGAGGCGGTTGCCGGCCGTATGCAGTTTCAGATCAACCAGAATGTCAATCTGGTCCTGGCGGACCAGTCCGGAGACCTGGGCATCGGTCAGTTCGTCGGTCTTGCGCCAGTGCTGAACCTGATCCTGCATTTGCCGCGTCACCTTGTCATAATGGGCGCCTTGGGCGTAACAGAACACTTCAAACTGCTGTCGATCGTGGTGACGGAACAGGGGCAGCAAAAAGAAGGCGGAGACGTGATCGTAAAAGTCGGCAGAGACATATCCGATGCGCAGCCGACGCGTGGGGTCGCGGTCGTTGGTGTGTGGCTGAATGAGCTTCTTGAGCGGTTCGGCGCACCGCTGGTTCCAGCGGCGAAGTTCCTCATAGATCATCTTGGCGTCGTAGGCGGGATGATATAGAAGGGCTAAGACCAAATTGCTGTGCGCTCTGGCAAGATCCGGCTGGACCCGAATGGCCTGACGATAGCAAGCGATCGCTTCGTCCAGTTGCCCCTTGTCCTTTAAGACGTTGCCGAGATTGCTGTGCGCCTTGGCGTAGTCAGGCATGATCCGAATCGCGTGCCGATAGGACGTGACGGCTTCGTCAAGCTGCCCAGTGCCCCTCAGGGCATTGCCCAGATAATAGTGTGCGTCGGCACAATCGGGGTTGAGCCGAATCGCCTGCCGATAGGAACCGATGGCCTGCTCGAGTTGGCGCATGGCCCAAAGCGCATTGCCGAGGTTGATGTGCGCCGCGGGAAGATCAGGATTCAGCCGTATGGCCTGCCGGCAGGCGGCGACCGCCTCCTCGAACCGGCCCATGGCCGTTAGTGCGCTTCCGAGATTGTTTTGGGCTTCGGCAAAATCGGGCTTGAGCCGAATGGCATGGCGATAGCAAGCGATGGCCTCGTCCAGTTGCCCTAGGTCCTTCAGCGCGTTGCCAAGATTACAGTGCGCAGCGGCATGATCGTGCATGAGGCGAATGGCCCGACGATAGCAAGCAACCGCCTCGTCCAGTTGCCCCAGGTCTTTCAGCGCGTTGCCAAGATTCCCGTGTGCCACGGCGTGATCAGGCTTGAGGCGAATGGCCTGCCGGATCAATTTCACAGCCGCGTCCGCATCGCCGGACTGTCTGGCTAGGACTCCCAGCAGATGCGAGGCCTCGGCATGATCGGGCTGTTGCGCCAGGACTTGGCGGTAGATCTTCTCCGCCTCCGCCAGGCGGCCGGCTTGGTGATGCGACAAACCGGATTGGAGTTGCTGCTGAAGGGTCACTTGGCCGAGCATTATAAACTCGAATTCGAGAAAAGATGACGTGGCCTGAATATCGCTTGCGACACTTCAGTCGGGCCGGCCGCGCTATTTGATCGGAAGCTCCAGAATCGACGCCTCATGTGGGCCGAAATTCGTCGTTTGCTCGTGATTCCCCTGAACCACCGGCAATACGAACAGGCTCAGCACGTCCGAGTCGCCAAGCCGGGCCAGATCATAAGCCGGTTCCCAATTGCCCAAATCGTCGTGCGTGACGTCCGTTGCCTGCCAGGTTTCGTAGGGGGCCGATGCCTCGTATATCCGAATTCCGCCGCCCACCTCCGCGTCGCGCGAAATGATGTACGCCGTGCCGCCGCGTGTAATGGCAATCTCCGGCCGGCTGATCGGGATCGCCAGCGCCCCGCCTCCGCTCAATGAAAATTTGCCCGTGCGATGGCTCACCTGGCTTTTGTGCCATTGGCTGCCGTCGAACCATTCGTCGAAATACTGCGGAACCCCATCCGCGTCGTTGAAATACTCGGCCAGATGGCAATGCCCCTGCGCATCGACCGCCGAGCTGCACTGGTTGATCAGGTTGGATCCGGTGGGAATCGGATCGACGACCTGGGCATTTTCCAGCGTGATCGGCAGCATCTGCGCCTGGCCGTCGCTCCGCAGCCATGTGCGTCCCCCGTCCTTGCTGCACGTGAAACACAGGTCGTGATTTGTTGCCGCGTTCGGCGTGTCCCGCCAGCACCAGCCAATGTAAATTGTCCCATCCGCTCCGATCGACGGACGCCACCAATACGGATTGCGTTTGCCCTGGCCGTCGATCAACGGATGCTGGACGGCCTGCCAGGAATTCGACTTCACGTCGTAGCGATTTACGCACAGCGATCCATTTCCGCTGGCGCCATCGCGATAAACAAAATAGAGCGTCCCGTCGGGGGCGCTCAGGAACTGCGGATAGGTCACGCTGCCTTCGTCACGCCCCGTCATCGCCTGTTCCTCGCCGAAGCTATGGATGTCGTATGGGTTGCGGCTCACGCGATAGTGCAGTGGGTTGTCATGGTGATCGTAAGAAATATGCAGCAGGCCGTCCGCTGAAATGCCCAAAACCGCGACGTTATGCGCATCCCTGACGTTTCCCTTGAACGATTGAACGGCCAAATCCCATTTATCCCCCGGCAATTCCCGCTCGCCGACCACCACATTCCCTTCGGGTCCATAATATATGACAAACTGACGATTGCCCGCCGTCTGGACGGCGCTGACGCGGAAGATGCCCGTGTTGACGGCGTCGCTTGCATACGCAAGTCCGATGGGAATTCGCGTAAGCGAACTGTCCACCGCTTCGGCCGCGCAAACGCACCGGCTTTTCATAAGCAGCGGGGTCAATGCCAAAACCACAAATCGAATCACCCATGAAGGCTTAAAATTCCAGTGGACGTTCATTTCTGGGATTATAGACTCATGGAGTGTTTGGCGCATAATGTGTACGCTTAAAATCAGGTCTGTATCATGAGCGTTGCGTTGCGATTGTCGATGTGGTCGGGTCCGCGGAACATTTCGACGGCGATGATGCGGGCTTGGGGCAACCGCCCGGACACGCTGGTCTTCGACGAGCCTCTGTATGCGCATTACCTGCACGCGACCGGCAAGCCGCATCCCGGCGCGGCCGAGGTCATCGCCGCCGGGCCGACCGATCCCCGGCAAGCCATCCAGCGCATGCTCCAGCCACCGCCTGACGGCAAATCAATCTGCTATTACAAGCAGATGACCCACCATATCTTACCGCAAATGGACAGGCAGTGGATGAGGTCCCATCAGCACGCATTTCTCATCCGCGATCCGCGCCAGGTCATCACGTCTTATATCAAGCACGTCGCCGACCCCACCCTCGCCGATACCGGCTATCCGCAACAGGTGGAAATTTTCCAGTTGGTGCGCGGCTGGACCGGGATCGTGCCGCCCGTGGTCGATGCGAATGATGTTTTGCAGAATCCTCGCGGCGTCCTGAAGCGGCTTTGCCAATCAATGAACGTCGAATTCGCGGAACAAATGCTCTCCTGGCCGCCGGGTCCGCGAGATACCGATGGAGTATGGGCTAAATATTGGTACAAGGAAGTCGAATCAACGACATCGTTCCGACCTTACGTTCCCAACGATCAGTCCGTCCCGCCGCATCTCCATAGTTTGCTGGATGAGTGTCAACATTACTATCGTCAACTTTACGAACATCGCCTGACGGCATGAAACTTATGTTACAAACCTTCGACGCCCGCAATCGTGATATTCTGATTAACATCAATGGCAAGCTCGTTCATCGAAGCGAGGCCGGCATCAGTCCGTTCGACTCGGCCGTCCAGGGCGGTGACGCGGTCTGGGAGGGCCTGCGCGTGTACCGGGGAAAAATCTTCCGGCTCACCCAGCACCTCGACCGCCTCCGCGGCTCGGCGATGGCCCTGGCGTTCGCCCAAATCCCCACTCACGACCAGATCCGAGCCGAAATTCGCCGCACGCTCGACGCCAATCACATGCTCGATGGCGTGCACATTCGTCTGACTCTCACGCGGGGCGTGAAAATCACTTCGGGCATGGACCCGCGACTGAACCAATCCGGACCCACCCTCATCGTCCTTGCCGAAAATAAACCCCCCGTCTACGACAAAGCCGGCATCAGGCTCGTCACCAGCAGCGTTCGCCGCTTCTCGCCGGATTGTCTCGATCCGAAGATCCACCATTGCAATCTGATCCAGTCGATCCTGGCGAAAATCGAGGCGACGCATGCCGACGCCGACGACGCCGTGATGCTCGATACCCGCGGCTTCGTCGCCGAGACCAACGCGACGCACCTTTTCCTGGTTGGCTCGGGAACCGTCGTGACCCCTCGGACCGTAGCCTGTCCCGAGGGGATCACCCGCGCGGCCGTGCTCGAATTGTGCAGGCGAAATGCGATTCCGTGGGAAGTTCGCGACGTGAGCCTGATGGAGTTCTACCGAGCCGATGAAGTATTCTGCACCGGAACGATGGGAGAATTGGCCGCGGTGAAGGAGATCGACGGCCGGAGGATTTCGCCCCCGGTTCCAGGCCCCGTCACGCAGCGCCTGGACGCACTTTTTCACGAGCTTGTCCGCGAGGAAGCCGAGGTCCCATGACGTCCCGCCGCCGGCGCCGGCTCAGCAGCGCCACCGAAAGGACGGCCGCCGATGCGATCGAAGCGGGCTCCGGCACATTCGCCAAGCTGATGCCGTTGGCTGCCGCGAAGGCGTCCAAGGCCGCGACGTCGCCGGCCGAGGCCGCGCCGCTGGCGCTCTGGTTGAAATTCGCCGCCAGATCGGTGAAGTCGGCGGCGTTTACCAATCCATCGTAGTTGAAGTCGCCCCGGTCCCAACTGGTGACGGGCTGGTTGAAGTTGGCCGCCAGGATGGTGAAGTCGGCGGCGTTGACGATGCCGTCTAAATTCGCGTCGCCGAGCAGCGTACATTTTATTTCTATTTGTCCCAACATCAGACCGGCGGGGTTGCCGGGGTCGGCGGAGTCGGCATATCCGATGCCGTACTGGGGATTGCCCGGGATCGGATTGTTGCCCTCGGCGTAGGAGGAGTCGATTCCGGTTCCGTCCCACAAGCCGCTGTCGTAGCCGGACTTGATGTAGGCCACGATGGACGCGATTGGATCAGCGTTGCCGCCGTAGTTAATGAAAAAGTGATTGTTGTAGAGATCAAACGTTGAACCGGACTTGATGATCAGGGCCGATTGAAAAGCTCCGCCGGTGTTGGTGAAGTTAATCACACGGGTTGGATTTGTACCGTCGCCAATAGTCAGCGTGCCGGTTCCCGTGAGATGTCCGATGATGCCGGTCGCGCTGCCCGTTACGGTGGCAACGCCGCTATTGACGTTGCCCGGTCCGACAACAATGGTCGGGACAGAGGCGAAAAACCACTGTACCTCCGCGTCAGCCTGGCCGCCGGTCTGCGGGTTGACGCCGGATGCGACAAAATCCGTCACGGTGAGACCCGCCTCAGTGGCGGTCGCCATGGCGGTTCCGGCGATTCCCGGGGTCGCTGAGTTCGCGCCAGCGCCGCCATTGCCACCGGTTGCGACCGCAACGGCGAAATCAATTGTACTATTGGTTGTGGACGCATTGCTGCTGGCGAGGGCAGTGGCGTTGCCGCCTTTTCCACCAGAGAATCCCACGCCCGAACCCTGGCCTCCGTTTCCGCCAATGCTCGTCGCATATACTTCGACCGGGCCGGAACCAGCAGTCGTGACGGTCGAAGCTGCATTACCGCTTCCACCCGCGCCGCCATTTCCCGAGCCGGCGACGATGTTACCCCCACGGCCTGTTCCGTTGCCGCCGGCGGTGACATTCGCCAAGGCAGTGACGGTGACGGCTCCCGTGGAATTAACGGTGGGAGTGGCCACTGAGCTGGCGTTTCCCCCGGCGCTGGCGGCTGCGTTCTGGGAGTCGCCGCCATTACCGCCATTACTGGAGATGGTTGCCGTAATCGTCGATTCTCCCGAAAGCGTCACTGGCAGAGTAGCGCTGCCGTTTCCGCTTGTTCCACCGGCCGCCGCGGTGCCGCCGCCGCTGTTGCCGCCAAAAGCATCCAGTTCGACGGTCAGAGGGCCTGAAGTTGACGCAGTCAGCATCGAACCGTCAGCCGTCACAGCGCCGCCATTCCCACCAGTAGCACCCCCGACGCCGGCACCACCGTTCCCTCCAAAGACTTGACCGAATACCGAAACTATTCCACCGCCGGTCGAAGACCCTGTGATCGAACCAAACGCTGCCGTACCGCCATTTCCACCGGCGTGCGTGTTCCCCTGACCCTGACCGCCTTGGCCACCGTGCGCAATCGCGGTCAGCATCGCCTCTCCCGACTCCATCGTTTTGGCGCTGCCCTCGACGGTGGCGTTCCCGCCTGCTCCGCCGGAACCCAGCGCGCCGCCGGTGACTGAACCACCGCCTCCGGCACCGCACGCGCTTCGCACCGTCGCCGGGGAGAATACTCCGAATAATTCGTCGGTCGCCGTCAGATTGGCATTTGTA
>JBEKXM010000050.1:0-13453 GCA_049512115.1 Tepidisphaeraceae bacterium
CGGCCAATCTGCCCATCGAAAAGGACGACATCGGCGAAAAACAGCGCATGCTCGACGAGACGGACGTGGAAAAACGGCTGCGGATCATCGCGGGCCGGCTGGCGACGCAGCTCGACGTGCTGGAACTGCAGAACAAGATCCAGTCGCAGGTGAAAGAGAACATCGACAAGAGCCAGCGCCGGTATTACCTGCAGGAACAACTCAAGGCCATCCGCAAGGAGCTGGGCGAGGGCGATTCCGGCGCCGGGGGAAGCGAAATGGAAACGTTGCGGGCGCGTCTGGAGGCGGCGCAGATTCCCGAGGCGGTCATGAAGGAGGCCAACCGCGAACTCAATCGCCTCGATTCCATACCCAGCGCCAGCCCGGAATACGGCGTGATCCGCACCTACCTGCAAATTCTCAGCGAATTGCCCTGGTCGATCATGACCGTGGACAAAATCGACCTGGCGGAGGCGAAGAAAATCCTCGACCGCGATCATCACGACCTGGAGAAAGTGAAGCGGAGGATTTTGGAATACCTGGCGGTGCGGAAACTGAAACCGGACGGCGGGGGCGCGATCCTCTGCTTCGTCGGGCCGCCGGGGGTCGGCAAAACTTCGCTCGGCAAGAGCATCGCCGAGGCGATGGGCCGGAAATTCATTCGCGTGGCGCTGGGCGGCGTGCGTGACGAAGCGGACATACGCGGGCATCGGCGGACGTACATTGGTTCGATGCCCGGCCGCATCATCGCCGAACTGCGCAAGGCCGGGACGCGGAACCCGGTGATGATGCTGGACGAGATCGACAAGGTGGGCGCGGATTTCCGGGGCGATCCGGCGGCGGCGCTGCTGGAAGTCCTGGACCCGGCGCAGAACCACACGTTCACGGACCATTACCTGGACGTGCCCTTCGACCTGTCCCGCGTGCTGTTCATCGCCACGGCCAACACCATGGACCCGGTGCCCGGCCCGCTGCGCGACCGGATGGAAGTCATCGAAATCCCCGGCTACACCAACAGCGACAAGCTGGACATCGCGCGGCGATTTTTGGTTCCGCGGCAATTGGACGCCAACGGGGTGCCGGTGAAAAAAGTCAAAATCCTCGATCAGGCGCTCCTTTGGATCATCGAGGGATACACGCGCGAGGCGGGGGTGAGAAGCCTGGAGCGGAACATCGGCGCGATCGCGCGGAGCCTGGCGGCGGCCATCGTGGAAGGAAAGACCGACCGCACGGTGATCACGCGCGAAAAAGTCGGCGAGATCCTGGGACCGCGCAAGTTCGATCCGGAACTGGCCAGCCGCACCAGCGTGCCGGGCGTGGCGACGGGAATGGCGTACACGCCGGCCGGCGGCGAAATCCTGTTCATCGAGGCCACGCGAATGCCCGGCAAGGGACAGATCACCCTCACCGGCCAGATCGGCGAGATCATGAAGGAATCGGCGACGGCGGCGTATAGCCTGATCCGCTCGCGATCCCGGAGCCTGGGGATCGACCCCAAGCTGGTGGCCGAGAGCGACATTCATATCCACGTCCCGCAAGGCGCGGTCCCCAAGGACGGCCCCAGCGCCGGAGTCGCGATGTTCACGGCCCTGGCATCGCTCATGCTCAACAGACCCGTCCACCACGACATAGCCATGACCGGCGAGATCACGTTGCGCGGCCTGGTCTTGCCGATCGGCGGACTAAAGGAAAAGACGCTGGCCGCCAAGCGGGCGGGGATCAAGGAGGTAATCGTTCCGAAGCGCAACGAGCGTGACATGGTGGAGATTCCCGAAGAAGTCCGCAAGTCGCTGAAGTTTCATTTCGTGGAGAACATCGACCAGGCGCTGAAGCTGGCGCTGGACGGATCCGCCCGAAGGGCGACCGCCGCCAAACGACGGAAACCGTCGGCGGCGGGGAAATAGGGCGATTTTGACAAGGCAGTGGCATTTCGTTTAGCCGCCGCACTTGTGCGGCGCGTCCTCCCGGAAACCCAGCGGCAATGACAAACCCCAACACCCGGCAAGACTGTGAGCGATGCGCAGACTGCGCCCTACATCGATGGAACGGCTACCGAAACAACGGCGGGAAGGGTGATCGCCACCACTTGTAAAGCGCGAGGATACCATGAGTATAAAATCAGTGAATACCGAATATGGGAATCGAAGAGTGATCTGGCACGGGATGTTTCTGTTCTTGCTTGGACTGTTAACAGGCTTCGTCGAGCACCAGTTCACAAATGTGCGAATGGGGCTGGCAGCGCATCTCGAGGGCGTAATGAACGGCACCTTTCTGATCGCCCTGGGTGCGGTGTGGACCGAGATAAGACTGCCGTCATTCAAAAAAACGATGGCGTATTGGACCGCGCTTTACGGTACATACGCGAACTGGACTTTAACGACGCTGGCCGCGATCTTCGGTACGTCCAGCCTTTCCCCCATAACGGGCTCTGGGCACAATGCGGAACCCTGGCAAGAGGGAATAGTGAAGTTCGGCTTCCTCTCCGTAGGCATCGCGATCATCGTCAGTTCAGTGCTTATACTCTGGGGCCTGCGCCCGAAGGCGATGTCGTAGTCATCAGGGACCACTTGTCCGATAGGCATCGCTCGACTTGGCTGATCGGCGTTGCGCTTCTAAATTGAATTCACGGTGTCCCCCTTCAGTTCAAATGGCCGCCGGAGCGTTGGCGGCGCTGGAAGTCGGCGCGGTTGGCGAATTAATCTATAGTTGGCGCAACGCTGACGTTGGAATGAACGATGCTCATAGAAAGCTGCGAGGAATGGACGGCACGATTGGCCAAGAGGCTCGGGGACGGGGAAATATGTCTGACCTTTGATGATGGGCCGGGCGATCCTGAGCCAAATGGCAAGACCTTGGCGATCGCGGAGTTTCTGGCCAGGGAGGGAATCAAGGCGACGTTTTTCGCCGTGGGGCGGCGCATCGAGCGCCCCGGCGGACGCGACGCGCTGGGCAAACTATCTCAACTGGGGCATCTGATCGGCAACCACACATTCACGCACCCTGATCTGACGGAACTTGTGAAAGATGGCCAGGAGGGCGTCGTTCAGGAAGTGGTGCGGACGCACAAGTTGATCCGGGACTTCGTCGCGGATGGGCCGCTGGTTTTCAGGCCGCCTTCCGGGGCTTGGAACCAAGCGACGTGCAGGGCGGTAAACTCTGCCAAGGAGATGGAGCAGTATTTTGGGCCCATCACGTGCGACGTGCTCTGCTTTGACTGGGACCTGGGAAAGCAGCGGGATGGGACCGTTTGGAATATTTCACACTGCCAGGGGTACCTCATCAGCCAATTGCGGACATTGGGAAAGGGGGTCGTGTTGCTGCACGACAGCACGAGCGAAGAGATTCACACGGACGTGCACATCCGCCGCGAGCAGCAGGTTTACGAGCTGACGAAATGGCTCGTCGGCTGGCTGCGGGGTGAGAATTTTAAATTCGTCGGTCTGGACGAGCTATTACGGGCGGTTTAGAACGCGGGGAAATCGCACGTGGCGCTGGGGGCGGGAAATTGGAATTAATGCAACGCTCAACACTCAACACGGAAGGCTTCGCCTGCCCGGCTCAACGCTCGACGTCGAAGTGAAAAAGACGGGTAATTCCAGGGTTTTTTGGTGTTTCCGTGATGGCTGAGCGTCAACTTTCGCTGCTTCGCCCTGGGCGGTGAATTTCGATTTTCATTTGGCCCATCTTTTCGAAGACTTTCCATCGCCGGCGCAAGGGCCACCAGTCATAAAGGTATATTTGCAGCGGGCGCCACATGGCCACCCATCCTGCGATGATCAAGCCTTCGCGGGGCACCTGCGATATCGTTTCCGGGCCTTTTCCATGGAGCAGTTCCACGATGACCAGGCAGAGGCTGAGGAACACCAGGCCGATCAACAGACTCAGTCGCCCCTCCCTCATCAGCCGGCGAAACTCCAGGCGGCTGAGGCCCGCGCGATACGAGAAGTAGTTGTGGACGGCGGTTTCAACGAGCGCATCCGGCGTCGGCGTTGGACCGTCATGACTGACGTGAATCGCCAGAACGAGCGGATCTTGAAGGGGAAACTCCCGGGCCCAGCTCACGATGAACTCTTCGGCATCGGCGTCAAGGTCCTTTTCATGAAAAGGAGAAGCATCGATCGTGTTGAAGAGTTGATTGATGTCCCGCAACTCTATCTCGATGCGATGGGCGGGAAGAGTCTTGATGGGAGCCGATGGTTCGACCATGGTGTGCATCTTAGCTCATACAAGGATAATGGGTCGGGAAGATTTTCGGAATAATCCTCGCAGGCTCTTGACGCATGGGTAACTGAAACGGCGCGGATGGATGAAGAAGTGGATGATCGGTTGTGGTGTTCGTGCCGTCCGGCCGGATTGACTCGAATATGACAAGGCGTCGCCGATGCGCGAACCGTCGGCTTGCCTGTTCACGTTCGTGACGGCCGACTGCAAAAGGGGAAGGCGTCGCGCACCGACCCTCGATCTTCCGTTGCCGGCGAAACGGCAGGACTAGTGGAATTATGAAAGTTTCATCAGGGCGCGTTATGCCGGTTTACAATTTCAAATCTCGACGCAATTCAAAACGTCGATCCTAAATCACTGCGGCTGGGTTGGCCCGGCGATGGCGCTTCAGCATTAGAATGGATGCCACGGTCAACAATCCAAATGAGGCGGGTTCCGGCACGGTTGAAACGGTGATATCGACGGGATCGCCGGCAAGCCACATCTCTCCAGAAATCTCGAGTATTCCCTGACTCGTGGGGGTGGGGAAGAGATTGCCGGTGCTGGTCACGGTGGTGGCGAACGGTCCGCCGCCGGTTAGGAACGAATAGTCCAACGTGCCAAGCGAAACGGTCGGACCGCTGGCGGTAAAGGCGGAGTTGTTGGAAGGGGTCCAGAAGTATTTCAGAACGACGCCGAATTGGGCGTACGTGGCGGTGGATCCATTGATATAAAGCGGAAAGTTCGGCGTGGAGCCGCCCAGCGTTCCGCCGATCACGGCATAAGCAGCCGCAAGATCCAGTTGCTCATAGGCATATCCGGGTGCTGCCGGCGCTTGATAGAGCCGCCATGCCGGGATCTGAATGCTGGCGTCTTGCGTGAGAGTGGGAGAGGGGGTGTAGCTATCGGTGATAACGGAAGTGGCGGCGGTATAGCTGTTGGTGCCAAGCAGATCGTTGAAATTGGAAACCCAACCGCTGCCCTGGAAGGCGTTGCCCGAGAAGGTGGGCCAGACCGGCACTCCGGGCGGAGGGGGCACGTTCGGCAATCCAGCCGCGGGGTTGTAAGGACCGGGCCCCGGCGCCGGCCACGGAAGCGCGGTGGGATCCGCCGCCTCATACAAACTGCTCTGCGATCCAAAATAAGCCTGCACACCGGAACCGGCCTGATTCATGGTTTGGCCGCGTGATTGGCCGGCCAAAGTGATGACTGCCAGTACCAGCACCGCCGCCGAAACAGCGCGAATAAGTCCGCTTTTCATTTTCCAGCCTCCAAAACCCGCCCTAGGTGAATGGGAATAACCTGAACACGATTTTTACCAGGGATTAGCGCAATACAGTTAGTTGCCAGGAAAATTCAAAGGCAGTTCCGGGTGCTGCGGGGTTGGCGGCGGGCCAGCAGGCCGAGACTGCCCAAGGCCAGCAGCGACAGGCTGGCCGGCTCGGGGACCACCGCCTCCACCGAAATATCAACCGGATCGCCCCACAGATACATATCTCCGGTGAGTTCGAGAATCCCACTGGAACCAGCGGGGACACCGAGGAGATAGTTGGAACTGTAGGTGTCGGGCACCAGTGAAGCGAACGGGCCGGTCACGCTCGACAGATAATCGTCGTACTGCAACGATCCGAGACTGGCGGGCGTTCCATAGATGGTCACGCCCGTGATGGTGTTCACGCTAGTCGGGATCCACCAGTAGTTCACTTCGGCGCCGAACTCCGCCGATCCGCCGGGCAGAAAACTGCCGTACACCAAATAGGGGCGCGTGCCAATGGTCGCGCCGGCGGTCAGACCGCCCAATCCCACGCTGTAATCGATGGCGAACTGCTCTTCCTCATAGGCGTAACCGACAGCGGAGGTAGGTTGGCTCAAATACATCAGCGTCGACGTACTATTGCCAAGCCGGACATACGCATTGCGAGTGAACGCCCCTGCGCTGCCGATCCCGCCGTAGATATGGTAGTCGGCCGTGGTTCCGAGATAGCTGAATGGACTGGCTGGCGCATGCCCAGCCGGTGCTGGGAAGGGGATGTTCGGAGTAACCGGGGGGTTCGCGTTCGGATAACCGGGGTACAACAGCGGGAGGTTGGGAAGGCCCGTCGGGCCATGCGGCAGGGGGTTACCAACAGGCGTCCAAGGAGCGTTGTTCGGCCCTTCGGAAAGCTGGTAAACGTCGGTGTTTGCACCGAAGAACCCTTCGACATCCGAATTGATGATCCCCGTGATTTGTGCACTTGCGCGAGAACCCGCCCAGAGCATGGCGATGACTCCAACCAGCAATGCAGCAGCGAGTCTGAATGTATTGGCTTTCATTTTCCGCTCCTATTAAGAGGTGCATCGAATTGCGTTATAAGTCAGTCGGACCGCCAATTAACCCTGGTCAAGCGCGCCGACCCCTGGACCGTCGCGCCAGCAGGCCGAGACTGGCCACGGCCAGCAGCGACAGGCTCGCCGGCTCGGGCACCACCGCCTCCACCGAAATGTCAACCGGATCACCGATCACGTACATATCTCCGGTGAGTTCGAGAATCCCATAGGAACCCGCGGCGACGCCGTTGAGATAGTTGGAGCCGTAGGTGTCGGGCACCAGCGAGACGAACGGGCCGGTCACGCTGGACAGATAATCGTCGTACTGCAACGATCCGAGGTTGGTGACTCCCGTGATGACGGTCGATCCCGGGATCGTCGATAGCCACCAGTAATTGACATCGGCGCCGAACTCCGCCGATCCGCCGGGGAGAAAATTGCCGTACACCAAATAGGGCCGCGTGCCGACGGTCGCGCCAGGGAGAAGCCCGCCCAATCCCACGCTGTAATCGATGGCGAACTGCTCTTCCTCGTAGGCGTAGCCGACGGCGGTCGAGGGTTGGCTCAAATACATCAGCGTCGCGGTGTTATTACCCAATCTGGCGTAGGCATTGCGGGTGTACGTCCCTGAACCGCCGTAGCCGCCGTAGATGTGATAGTCGGCATAGGTCGTGCCATCGGTGAATGGGCCAGAGGGCGCGTGCCCCGCCGGCGCTGGGAAGGGAATGTTTGGCGTAATCGGAACGGTGGGGTTCGGATAACCGGCGTACAAGGGCGGGACGTTGGGAAGGCCCAGCGGGCCATTCGGCAGGGAGAAACCAACAGCAGGCCAGGATGGACTAATCGGCGGTTCGGACTGCTGGAAAGCGTCGCTGGTGGTACCGAAGAACCCTTCGACGTCCGAGCTGATGATGCCGGTGATTTGACCTTGCGACGTCTGGGCGCAAACAAACAGAGCGGCAAGACCGGCCAAGCTAACGGTGAGACCGCTGAGTGAATTGAGTCGCATTTTCCGCACCTCCTCGTTTCTGCTCCTGCCATGGTTTTCTGAAGCCAGCACATCCGGGGCGGATTCATTGCCATGCCGGCCCAGAACATCCGATAATTCGCAATATTAACGTTTCGTTAAGAATATGCAAACAAATATTGAAATAACCATTTATGACCGCCAAAAAAGTGCGACCATTTGCCACATGCGACCCGTTTTTTGGCGAGAAAATGAGGTTTGATCACCAATAGGGTGTGGGATTAAAAAACGCAAAGACTATCCGATTTTGCGACATCAAACGAAGTTGGGCTTTGCGAGCTTTTCGCTCGGATTTCGGAGATTCGTTCAAACGCGGATGATCCGAACCCGCTTCCCAATTTGGGATGAATGAGAAAAGCGGCCGGCGATATAATGCGGGGCATGAAGCCCGCATTGCCCGGCCTGCTGCGAATGATCGCGATCCTGTTGTGGATCGGTGGAGTGGTGCTCGGGATGCTGGATGCGTATGGGGCGGCGCGGACGCCGGCGCCGCCGGAGGAGCCGCTGGCCAGCCGGTTGCCGGCGGTGGCCGAGGCGGTGGCGATGGTGCTGGGGCTGGTGGGGCTGGGGATGGTGACGTATTCAATCGCGGAGATGATCGGGATCGAACCGGGGACTGAATCGAAGCGGGCGATGTCGGAACTTCGGCACTCGATGCAGAGGCTGGAATCGGCGGTGCAGCGGCTGTCGGATCAGCAACGGGAGGCGATGGCACACGGTCCGGGGAATTTTGGGGAGGTGGGAGTCGCCGACACGGTGGCCGGCGCGTCGCTGGGGGCATCGGAATCGATGCACCAGGTCATCACGCTGTTGCAGGAGATTCGGGAGCTGGCGCTGCTGAGCGACAGCCAGAGGCAGGAGCGGCTGGCGGAAGCCCAGCAGCACCGGGGGAATTTCCTGGCGGCGGAGGCACAGCGGCTGTTGGAGTTGAAGGAATGGACGGCGGCCGAGCGCGCTTTGAGCTCGTTGGAAAGGGAATACCCGAAGAGTCCGAATCTGGAGCAGATGAAATCCCGGCTGAAAGCGGGCAGGCAGGAAGCGGAAACGGGGGCGATCACGCAGTTGCGGGAGCGGGTGGAGGATTTGATGGCGGTGTGGGCGTGGGACCAGGCGTATGCGGAGACGGCGCGGTTCGTGGAGAATTTTCCGGATCACGCGGAAGGTCGAAATCTGCTGCGGCGCGTCATGAGCGAGCGGGAGACTTACGTCGAGAGCACGGCCAACCGGCTGTACGAGGAGATCAAGACGGACATCGACCGCCGTATGTGGAGGCGGGCGATGGGCAGCGCGGTGAAGCTGCTGGAATGCGCTCCGGGCCATAAAAGAAGCGTGGCCATTCGCGGGCAACTGAAGACGATCCGCGAGAACGCGGAAATCGAAGAGCGGCAGGAGCAGGAGCGGCGAATCCAGGAACTGATCCGGGGGAAGCAGTTTTTCGAGGCGATCGACCTTGCGGAGGACTTGCTCCAGCGATTCCCCAGCTCGCCGCAGGCGGAGACGCTGAAGAATCTGCTGCCGAAGATGCGGGAGCTGGCGATGGGCAACGAGGCCGAAGCGCAGGCGTCTTGAGAGACGTGTGAGCATCCTGTAAAGATCACCGCGAAGGCGCGAAGCAGCGAAGGTGCGCGAAGTCTGATTTTATTTCAAAGACAACATCCCTTCGCGTAACTTCGCGGGACCCGGCGTTTAATCGCCGGGACCCCCTTCGTTGATATCCTGCAAATTCTTCTCTCCACGTGAAGATTTTCCAGGATCACGCCGCTTCGCCGCTCTATGGCCTATCTTCAAATGCGTTACCGCGAAGACGCGAAGGACGCGAAGTTACGCGAAGAAGAAAACAAGAGTTGATTTTAGCTTCGCGCAACTTCGCGCCCTTCGCGCCTTCGCGGTAAAATTCTTTGGGTTGCGGGCAAAGCCTGCGCTGAGTTTCTTCGCGGTAAGTTTTCTCGAAAACGCGCAATGGCACAGGGTCAATTGCGGAAGTGTTCTTGCACGTCCTTGGGAAAACTCCGATCCTTTGACCATGGATATTCTCAAGACGCTTTGCTCGGTTCCCACGGCGCCGTTTGCGGAGAGGCGGGTGGCGGATTTTGTGCGCGAGTTCGTGGGGAAGCGGAAGAATCTCTCGCTGCGCTCGGACCGGTTTGGAAATCTGCTGATCGAATTGAAATCGCACGGGCGCCGGCCGCGATGGATGTTCCCGCGATGGGTGTTCACGGCGCACATGGATCATCCGGGGTTGGTGGCGAGTGAGATGCTGGATGACCGGCGGCTGAGGGCGGCGTTCCGGGGATGGGTGAAGGTGGAGTTCGTGCGCGGGGTGCGGGTGCGATTTTTTGACGAGCGCGGAGAGGCGAGCGGCGTGGTGGTGGAGGCGACGGTCCAGGATTACGACCGGCGCGCGGTGCCGGATGAGGTGATCGTTCGCGTGAATCGGCCGGTGTCGGCGGGTTCGCCGGGGATGTTCGATCAGGGAGCCGGGAGATATAGGCAGGGGAAATTTTTCTGCCGGGGGTGCGACGATCTGGGCGGGGCGGCGGCGTGCCTGGAGATGATGGACCGGCTGATCCGGCGGCCGCCGAAGTCGCCGGTGGCGGTGCTGCTGACGCGGGCGGAGGAAGAGGGATTCATCGGGTGCATCGCGGCGTGCGAGCATCGCACGCTGCTTCGCAAGAGCGACCGGGTGATCGTCATCGAATGCAGCAGCGAACAGCCGGCGGCGCCGCAGGGCGGCGGGGTCATCATCCGAGTCGGGGACCGGGCGAGCGTTTTCAACTCGGCGCTGACGTATTTCCTGGGACAACAGGCTGAGGAATTGAAAAAGACGGACCGGAATTTCCGGTATCAGCGGGCGCTGATGCCCGGCGGGGTTTGCGAGGCGACGGTTTACGACGTTTACGGATACACGGCCGCGTCGCTGTGCGTGGCGCTGGGGAACTATCACAACATGGACGTGAAGCGCGGCAAGATCGGGCCGGAATACATCGACGCGGCGGATTGGCGGAACATGGTGAAATTATTCGTGCGCCTGGCGGAACATGGGCACGAGTTTGTGCCGGGGCATGTGGCGCTGCGGGCGAGGGTTTTGAAGAGGTTCAGGAAACTGGGGCATCTGCTGGATGGGGAAAACGCGCGTCGCAAGCGACGCGGCTAAACGGGTGGACCAATCACGCCGGATCATACCCATGTCCGCCCCAGGGGTGACAGCGGGACATGCGGCGGAGAGCTTTGAATGAGCCGCGCAGGGGGCCGTATTTGGTGATGGCGTCGATGGCGTATTGGCTGCACGAGGGGGTGTATCGGCATTGGCCGCCGAGGAATTGGCCGAGGGTGGCACGATAGAGAATCACGAGATGGATGAGAAGCCATCGCATGGGTTCATCCAATTGTAGGCGGAATGGAGGACCAATGATCGTGGGCGCGTTCGATCAAGGCGGCGAGGTTTTTCTGGTATTCGGCGAGGGTCATGGGCTGATGGGGGCGGAGGACGATAACGACATCGTAAGCGGCGGGGAAATCGCGCTGAAGGAGCCGGATGGATTCACGGAGCATGCGTTTGGCGCGATTGCGTTGGACGGCGGGTCCGACCCGACGTGAAACGCTCAGGCCCCACCGGTAATGGGAAAAAGCGTTGGGCATGGAATAGAGAGCAAGCGGCCCGCGGGATTGCTTGGCGCCGGCGGCGTAGACGACGGCGAAGGCGTTCTTACCGCTGAGGCGGTGCGAGCGCGGAAAATCGTGGGCTTTGATGGGCATAGCCGCTGGTCAAAGCATATCTCAAAATGGCGGCACCCCGCCAACTTGACGCTGTGGGCCCCGATTATGCATGAGGAAACGTCGTTCTGGCCGATATAAGGCTCGGCCACTATTGGAGACGCCTCATGAGTCCGCCCGAACTACCACAGTGCTGTTCGCCGGAGGCGTTCAAGCTCCTTGGGCGACAGGTTGAGACGCTGAAATCGTCGGATGCGTTGCTGAACGGCGCGGTGGCGATCGCGATGCACCAGATGCCGGAGGCGAATCCGCAGCGGGTGGATCGGCAGATTCAGCATTACGTGGATGCGGTTCGCAAGCGGGTTCGGGGCCAGCAAACGCAGGCGATTCTGGCGCATCTGCACGATGTGCTGTTTGAAAGCGGCGGGCTGATCGGGAACACGGAAGATTATTACAACCCGGCAAACAGTTATCTGCCCGCCGTTTTGGCGACGAAGCGAGGCTTGCCGATCACGTTGAGCCTCGTTTACAAACTCGTCGCCGAACGGCTGGGCCTTCGGACGTGGGGCGTGGGACTTCCAGGCCATTTTCTGGTGGCGGTGGAGGAGGGTCCGGAGCAGATCCTGTTGGTGGACGCGTTTTCCGGCGGTCGGGTGCTGACGCGCCAGGAGGCGCACGCCCGGATGCAGGAAATGTTCGGGCCGGAACTGGAATTGACCGACGACATGCTCAAGCCGGCGTCGAATCGGCATTGGCTGACGCGGATCCTGCAAAATCTCCTGCACATTTTCGGATCGAACAGCCAATACGCCGAGGTTGCGGCGATGCTGGAAATGGAAATGCTGCTCTGGCCAAAGCAGGGCCACCTGCAACGGGATTTGGCGTTGGTGCTGGCGCGGATCGGGATGTCGCGGCCGGCGAGGGTGTGGCTGGACGCGTATCTGCGCAATAACCCGGACGATCCGCAGCGGACGGATTTGAAGCAGTTGCTGGACGTTCTGTCGGCTTGAATCCAACCAACGTCGCTTAACAAAAAATTGACCACAGAGGGCACAGAGATCACAGAGCACACAGAGATAAAACTGTAAATTCAGTATTCCTCCGTGCTCTCTGTGCTCTCTGTGTCAGTCTTTTTGTTCGAGGCCGTTAAAATCATTTCTTCATCGTCGTCTCGGGCAGTGTCCAAGTGCCGGTGAGACGAACGTCGCGCGACGAGCTGGCGACTTCGATGGCGTAGTCATCCTTCTCGGCGACCCAGGCGGCGCGGGCGGGGTCGTAAAACGCAAATGAGCTGAAATCCAGGGGAATCGAAACCATGCCCTTTTCGCCGGGCTTGAGGGAGATTCTGGTGAAGCCTTTCAATTCCTTGGGCGGTCGGGGAAGGCTGGGGTGGGATTGGCTGACGTACACCTGCACGACCTCCGAGCCGGATCGAGAACCCGTGTTGGCGATGTCGCATTCAACCAGCACGTTGTTGCAGTTCAAGCCGGGCTGCTCGATGAGCCTCAAATTGGAGTAGTCGAAGCGCGTGTAGGAGAGTCCGAAACCGAAGGGAAAGAGCGGCTGGATGCTCTTGGCGTCGAACCAGCGGTAACCAACGAGCAGGCCTTCAGCATAATGCTCGACGCCGTGTTGGCCGGGGAAGTTCCCCATTGCATGGGCGGGTGAATCGCTTAATTTTTGGGGGAAAGTGCAGGGGAGCTTGCCGGAGGGGTTGATGTCGCCGAAGAGGATTTCGGCCAGTGCGTTGCCCCCTTCCATGCCGGGATACCAGGCTTGCACGATGGCCGGCACTTGATCGACCCAGGGCATCTCGACCGCCCCACCGTCGACCAGAACGACGATGGTGCGGAGATTGGCCTGGAGGATTTGTTGGATCAATTCATCCTGATGGAACGGGAGCTTGAGGTTTTTTCGGTCCGTGCCCTCTTCGTCGTAAAGTCTGTCATGGGGAAGCCCGGCAACGACGATGGCGAGGTCGGCCTGCGATGCGGCACGCACGGCGCGGGCGATCATTTGGTCATCCATGTTTTTGCGGGCGTAGCCCATGGAGAAGGTGACGTTGACGTTGGGGGCGCGTTGGAGGATGCCCTGAAGGGGCGTGATTTCGTAGAAGGCCTTGATGGCCGCGCTGCCGCCGGCGTGCGACATTGGGTGGACCGCGTCTTCACCGATGACGGCGATGGAGGAGATTTTTTTTGAATCCAGCGGAAGAAGATCGCGATC
>JBEKXM010000050.1:13463-21659 GCA_049512115.1 Tepidisphaeraceae bacterium
GAGTACGATCCCCTCTTCGGCGACCTGGCGGGCGGTGGTCTGGTGCTGGGGGGTATTGATGGATCCGCCGGCCAAGGGATGATCGAGCAATCCGATGGCCTGCATGACGCGAAGTCGCCGGCGAACCTTGTCGTCCAGAACCGAGACTGGAACCTGGCCGCTGGTGATCAGCAGAAGAAACGGATCGGCCAGGTAATATTTGTTGTAGGGCTTGTTGGTTCCCATTTCCAAATCGAGGCCGTTGAGCGCGGCCTGGCGGGTGTCGTGGGCGCCGCCCCAGTCTGTGATGACCATGCCGCTGAATCCCCATTCGCCCTTGAGGATTTGGTTGAGCAGGTAATCGTTGTGACAGCAATGTTGGCCGCGGAACTGGTTGTAAGCGCCCATGACGCAGAGGACGCCGGCTTCTTGAACGGCGGCGCGAAAGGCGGGGAGATAAATCTCGCGGAGGGTGCGTTCGTCCATCTCGACGTCGATGGTGCCGCGGTTGGTCTCCTGATTGTTGGCGGCGAAATGCTTGGCACAGGAGGCGACGCCCTGAGCCTGTTCGCCGCTGATATAACCGACGGCCATCCGGCTGGTGAGGAAAGGGTCTTCGCCCATGTATTCGAAATTACGGCCGCTAAGGGGCGTGCGCTGAATGTTGAGGCTGGGTCCGAGCATGATGTTCTTGCCGCGTGCTTTCGCCTCCTGTCCGATGACGGCGCCGTAGGCGTCGGCGATGGCGGGATCAAAGGTGGCGGCGAGGCAGAGGTCCACGGGCAGGGAGGTGGAAAAATCATCGGTTCGACCTGCGGGGCGCCAACTGTCGGTTTGAATCTCCTCGCGGACGCCGTGTGGGCCGTCGCTCATCCAAAGACGGGGAACACCCAGGCGCGCGACTCCGGCGGCGGAGAAGCGGGTGTCGGCATGGACCATGCCGATTTTCTCTTGCAGGGTCATTTGTGAAATCAGGCGGTCGATGCGCGGCTCGCGGTGCCCGGCGCAGCCGAAGGGAAAGGAACTGAAAAGCAAAAAGGCCAGGAGAGCGCGGGCAGATTTCATTGTGGGGATTCTGCCGGAGGGGGATCGGTTTGGCAAAACCGCTGCCAATCGGCGGGAGTATCCAGATCGTCGGCGCCGGCGGGCCAGGGAATGGTGGTTACCGATGCGGGATCGACCAGGAGCAATCGCTTGGCGCCGTCGGCATCGGCGAGGCGGGATAGTTGATCGAACATCGACTTATCAAAGCAACACGGGGGGCCGACGGTTCCGGCGTATCCGCAGGCGGCCATCGGTTTGCCCGCGGCGGACCAGGCCGCGATCAAATCGCCAAGGATATCCGCCGAAAGTCGGGGTTGGTCGCAGAGAGCGACGATCACCGCGGCAATGGAGGGATCGATGGCCAAAACAGCGGACAACCCGCATCGGATGCTGGTGCCGATGCCGGCGGACCAGTTGGGATTGAACGCGGATTGCACTGGCAGATCGGCGATGTCAGCCGTAACGGCATCGGCGTCGGAGCCAGTGACGATGACGGCCGGCCGGCAGCCGGCGTCCAGGGCGGCGCGGGCGGCGCGGCAAACTAATGATTGGCCGCCGATGGGCAGAAGCTGCTTGGTCCGGCCCATGCGTGAGCCGCCGCCGGCGGCGAGGATGATGGCGCCGATGGAAGGCATTCGATTAAATCGGTTCCAGGTTCTGTTTGGGTTGGCGGTTCACGCTGGTCCCCTCTCCCGGAGTACCGGGCGAGGGGGAAATGCCGGTGGGATTACGGTTGAGGTGAATCGGTCCGGGTCGGAGACAGAGCAGGCCGCCGGGGCGGGCGGCGGCGACGGCTTGGATTTCGGCGACGATGGCCAGGGCGATCTGCTCGGGGTTGTCGGCGCCGATGTCAAGGCCGATGGGGGAATGGATGCGGTGCTCGTGGCCGGTCAAACCGGCGGCGGCGAGCAGACGTGCGGTGCGGCGGCGCGGGCCGAGAACGCCGACGTAGGCGCGGGGATGTCGCAAAAGCGCGGCCAGCGCCGCGGCGTCGCGGTGGAAATTGTGGGCCATCACAACGGCGGCGGCGTCAAGGGGCACATCGGCGTCGGCGGGACCGTCGGCGGAACAGATCAACTGATCGGCGGTGGGAAAGCTCTGGCGAAGGCCGGCGACCGGGCGGGAACCGACGATCGTCACGTGCCAGCCGAGCGCTTTGGCCAAATCGACCAGGGGCGCCACGTCGTGGCCATCGGCGAAAACGGCGAGAGCTTGCGATGGGGACATCCACTCAATCAGCACGTCCGCCCATCCGCCGATGGAGAGATCACAGCGGTGTATCTCGAAGGATCGGTCGTCGGGCGGATCGCGGCGCAGGTGGGCGAGCAGGGCTTCATGCAGTGCCGGGTCCGTGAGTTGGCCGATAGGCTCATCATGGCCAAGACGGAGAAGATGAGCGCCGGGGGAAACAGAACTATCGCCGGCGGAGCCGACGCGGATGACGGTGGCCAGGGAGGCGCGGGTTCGCCGGCGGACGACGGCGTGGAGGGCGGCGATGGGGCCGGGGTCGGTGGGAACGACGCGCTGGATGAGAATTTCGATTCGTCCGCCGCAGCCGAGGGAAGGGCCGGGATCGGCGATGGGGCGGGCGCTTTCTTGGCCGCCGTCTTCGTCGTCGGTTTCGTAGCAGACGACGACGGGTTGAGCGGGCTGGGGGATGAGCATTCGCGCCCTGCGGGCGACATCGCGTTCGAGGCATCCGCCGCTGACGGTTCCCCAGGTTCGGCCGTCACCGGCGACGAGCATTCTGGCGCCGGGGAGGCGATAGGAAGAGCCTTCGACCGAGACGACGGTGGCCAGTGCGGCGGGCTGGCCGGCGGCCAGCAACGCTTCGTAGCCCTCGATGATTTGCAGGCGGTCACGCATAAGCGGTTGGATGAAGGTCTCCGAACTGGGGATTTTACCGCGACGGGAGGGCGTGGGCCATCGGTCAGGGTTTTTCACAGGGGGCGGCTCAGAGCAACCGCATTCTCCCGTAAGTGGATTATTCGACCCCGGCTTCGGAGTGAGACTTTTGACAGCGAACCCGAACGGAACTGGACTGACATTCTCATGCGATGCCTAGTCCGCAAGGTCTGGCCCGAGGGGGTGCGCGAACTTGTCCCACAGCGCTCCGGGCTGCGGTGCGGTGGAAGACAATCGGATCGTCGCTAGTCCAATCTGGAATGGCGCCACAGTTAAATAGGTCTGCTGAAGCTTTGGTTTACTGATCACCACGGAATCTTGAAGCAGTGTCTGGCAGCCCTCGGCAAAGTGATCGTAGAAGTCTTCGCAAATCAGGCTCAAGAAACCGTTGAACACGTTCAAATGGCTAGACATTCCGTTTGGGCTATGTGAGCGCTGCGAGAACAAAAGCGGTCCATGCGGGCGCATAACGTGGGCGGTGCCACAGCGGAGAAATCTGTATAACCAATAGGGCGAATCCTTTTTGTTGTAGTCCGCATAGCGCGAGTCAATGCTGGCGAGCCGCTGGATGCCAGCATCAAATCGGTCATGCGAATGGCGTGGTTCTTCAAACGGATGGGAATCTTCACAAGCGCCGAGGAACTCAATGCCAACGGCGATGACCCCAAACGCGAGGTAGTGGAGGTTGCATTCGTACACCATGCGTTTCAGATCAGTTAGAAGGACACCGCGGATAAACTCGGGAGCCTTACTGGTCACGGGTTTGGGAATTTGGTCCGCCATCAGCGATTCTCCTATATCTAGCAACCGCAAAAACCGACGATCATAAACGGGCAACTCTGAGTTGCCATTGCTGTCCGAAATTCAGAGCTTTTCCGCCCAATTCGCCTGAAAAACTCATTCGGTTCTCAGTGCTTACTGAACAGGTCTGAAAGCACCTGCACGGCAACTGATCGAAGTGCGTTACCCATTTCCTTTACGGCAGCAACCGTCAATTTTTTCGCCACGCCCGGTTGGGCTTCCAATTCACGCATGTAATCTTCCCCGGTGCCCATGAGCCAAAGGCTGCTCAACGCTTCGTATCCATCCCGCGAAACGGCGGCGGTCATCCCCGCTAATCCGTGGGATGCCAGATACGACGCATCTTTTGCCAGTTGCTCGTCTGTGACTTCCAATTCAACGCGCACATTGTCGGGATCAATCTGGAAGTCGTCGGTGAATCCCGCTGCGTGTTCATGTAAATAAGCCAGCAGCCTCAGTTCGTTTTCGTTGATGTTGGCTTTCATGCCGTGAAGCTACCTGGATCATACCGCGTGTCAAAGGGGACTATGATCTCTGACCCCATCGCCCACCATTACCGAGGCCGGCCCCAACTCAATGGGTGAGCAAAACCACGATCCCCACCAGCGCCAACCCCGCGATCAGCACCATCAGGCATCCGCAGCCGATCATGCTTCCCCCGCAGTTGCCGACGATTTTGGCCACAGGCAGCGCGCCGCACCGCGGGCATGCCTTGGCCGACCGGCTTATCCAGGCCCCGCATTCACGGCATTGTTTCAGGGACAAAGACCACCTATCGTCACTGGCCTATTGCTTGGTTTATGCCTTGCCCGCCGGACTGGATATACACGTTGCTGGTTGGGGTGGGCGTATCTACCTCGGCGACATAGCCTCCTACGGTAGTCAGCGTGTAGGGGCCTGAACTTATAACCTTGCCTGTCATGGATTCGCTCGTGACCCTCGTTACCGCCGGGTCCAAAAACAGGGATAGCGCATCTTCCGGCATTCCCACTTTCGGAACTCCCTCATGCATGGCCGCAATCATTACCGCCGGCAGATTGTGTGCTGCCGCATAGGCATCAATAGCCTTGTCGGTCTTGATGGCATTGGCAAGATAAGCATCGCGGTCGCCGATATGGACGTTCGGCATGGCCAGCGTTTGCTTGGCCCGTGAGGTGAATGTCGAACTGACGGCCTTTCGCGCCTGGGCTACATTCTCGGGCACGATTGCATTAGCTTGGGCAATGGCAAGCTGCTTCTTCAATGAAGCAATCTCATTCGTCATGGCCTCGATGCGCTGGGCCTGCTGCGCGACGATGGCCTGAAGCTCGGAAATCGTTGCGGCCATTTGGTCCGGCTGAGTTGCCGCGGCTTGGCGTTCCCTCAGTCTCGCCGCGGCTTCGTTCGGTGTCATTTGTGCGAGGCATGAGGCCGATAGCACCAAAACACATCCGAAAAATGCAGCGAGTTTCACGTTTGCTCCTTTGGCTGTTTGTTCCCAGAGATGCTCATCTTCTTCCGCCGCCGACTTTCCATCGCACTCTCCAGCCGCACCGCGCTTTCAGCCAGGCATTTTATCCGATTGTGCAACGGCCAGGCGTCGATTACCGCCTTCAACTCGAAAAGAAAGCAATGAATTGCCAAATTTGGCGCCTTTCCCGCGCGCCAAATGCAATCATCGAAATGCGGACATCACAAGTAGCTGTTGATAAATAGGTTATATACGCTAATCATATTAGCATATACGAAGTTACACATTGAAAAGCGCCAAATGTGTCAAATGGCCCGTTCCGGGAATGAAACCAGAATCTGCCGGAGGCGAGGGCGCGATAAGGAGTCAGAAACGCCGCTGTTCACCGAACGCCGCCGGCGGCAGAGATGGATTGGGAGAATGCCGGTCCCCTAGGGGGCGGCTTCGCCGGTGAAGAACCGGGGTAGCCAGCCGTCGGAGCCGCAGAGAACGTTGGCAACCGTGTATTGCGAAACTTCCTGGGAGGTGAGTTGATGTGCCCAGGATACGCGGGCGGACTTATCCGATCCGGGGCCGGTGTTGCCGTATTCGGCGTAGCGGGCGGTCTTTTCGTTGGCGGGGATTTTCCAGTTCGACCAGCCTTCGGGTCGGATGTGTTGGCCCATTTGGCAGTCGATGAAGGCGGTGGCGCCGAATGGGCGCCAGGGGCGGCCAAGATAGACCGAGGCCTTGGGGACGACGGCGTCGGCGGTGAGGTTGCAATGCAGGAAGACGTAGCCGAAGGGCGACTGCGGCTGGGTGGAAGCGGCGGTGAGATAGCCTTTGCCCAGGCTGCGAATCTCGCAAGAGTCGAAGACGGCGGTGGATTTTCCGAAGATGAAGTCGACGTGGCCTTCGACGTAGCAGTGATGGAAATAATTTCGGCCGGAGCTGTCGGCGAACATGGTGTCCTGCCAGCCGAGGAACCGGCAATTGTCGAAGGCGACGCGGTCGCCGGCGATCTCGATCGCCAGGGCCTGTCCGTGGGGTCCGAAGGTGTTTCGGAAGGTGATATTCTGGGCGTCGAAATCGTCGGCGAGGATTCGGACGCTGGGCGTGGCGAAAGTGCCGATGGGTTTACCGTCGGGTCCGGGCATGGTGGCGCCGAGGGCGAAGGTGAGGATGGTGGTCGCGGGATCGTCGCCGCGGAAGCGGATCAGCGGCTTGATGCGGGGAACGGTGACCTGCTGGTTGTAGGTTCCGGGCAGGATATGAATGTCATAGGTCTGATGCGGATAGGCCGGGATCGCATCGACCGCCTGCTGGACGGTTTTGAACATTCCGCTGCCGTCGGCGGCGACGGTGATCTCGGAGGGCAGGGAGGCGGGCGCGGTTGTGGGCCGGGTGGCGGGATCGGCGGCGGCGAAGGCGGGGGCAGGTAAGAATAGAAGCAAAGAAAACCAGCGGATGGCCATCCGCTGGCTTTGCAGTTTGGAGAACGATCGAAAGGGCATAGAGCCACCTGTCAGATTCGAACTGACGACCCGCAGTTTACAAAACTGCTGCTCTACCAACTGAGCTAAGGTGGCGAAGAAGGGCGGGCACGGAGGCTTCGCCTTCCGTCGCGGCAGACGGCGGACTAATCGGTAACTTCCAGGATCTTGAACTGCATGGTGCCGCGCGGCGCCTTGACCTTCACCGTATCGCCGACGCGCGCCTTGATCAGGGCTTCGCCCATGGGGCTGTTGGCGCTGACGTTGGTGATGTCACCGCCGGCGGCGGGCTGGGCCTCGCCGACGATGCGGACCAATATTTCGCTTTCATCATCCAGGTCCATGAGTTTGACGGTGTGGCCGATGAAGACGACGTCGTCGGGAACGGCCGCGTTGGAGACGACGGAGACGCTTTTGATTTTGGCTTCAAGGGCGGCCAGTTGGCGCTGGATGTTGCGGTTTTCCTCCTTGGCGAAGTGGTATTCGGCGTTTTCGGACAGATCGCCGAGGCTGGCGGCCTTGCGGATGCGGTCCTGGGCGTCAATTTGGGCCTTGTAGAGTTCCTCGCGTTTTTTTTCGAGGGCGATTTTTTCCTGGGCACTGACAAACTGCATGACGCTCTACTCCTATTGATCGCCGGCCAAAAATACGAAACACCGCGCAAAGCCGCGCGGTGCTCAAGTACCGATGGGTCAATCATATACCAATGGGATCGTTTAGCAAGGAATTCCTGGGCTGTGAAAGAAGAGAATACGGCGAGCAAGCTCGCCGGCTAAACAATTCATCGGCGGCGGCGACGGATCAGGGCGGCGGCGGCGATGGCCAGCAGGCTCAGGCTGGTCGGCTCGGGGATGACCAGCGTAATGGCGCTGTCGTTGCCGGTGCCGTAATCGACGGAATAGCCGGCGGGGAGATTGGTCGCGGCGAATGTTCCGGTGAGGGAGCCGGTGTAGGTCGCGATGGTGTAGATGCCGCCGCTGGTGGAATCCAGAACGTTGACGTTGAGCGTGGTGCCGGTTCCGAGATCGAGGTTTCCGGCGACGGCCAGGTCATCGCTTTGTCCGGCGGCGTTGACGTCGGCGTCGTAAGCGGCGAGCGAGCCGTTGAAGCTGAGTCCGGAGACGAAACTGAGGTTGGCGATGGTTCCGGAGGTTGCGCCAGGAGCGATGAGTCCGCCGTCGGCGACGGGCCCTCCCAAGGTGCCATTGCCGGCGAGAACGCCGGGGGAAGCGACGGTGACGGGGCTGGCGGTGATGTCGCCGTTATCGAAGAGCGTTCCGCCGCTGATGGTAGTGGACCCGGTGTAGGCATCGCCGGAATTGGTAACGGTAATGGCTCCTGTGCTGGCCGGTGCGAGTGTAATTCCTCCCGCGCCGGTAACTGCGCCGGCGATGGTCGTGCCGGAGGAGCCGGCGGTGTTGGCGGTAATGGTGTGGCTGGCGCTGAGGGTGACGGCGCCGGCGCCGAGGCTCCAATTGACGGGGCCGGCGAATGTGATGTCGCCGCCAATGGAAATACCGCCGGTGTAGGTGGAGAGCGTTGTGC
>JBEKXM010000051.1:0-13438 GCA_049512115.1 Tepidisphaeraceae bacterium
GGTTTCATGGCTACTTGCTTATCCCCAAATCCTCGGTCGTGAACAGCGACTCGAAAACATATCCCGCCGACTCGATGTTCTGCCGCGCGCCCTCCAGGCGGTCGATGACCGCCACGATGCGATCGATCTTCGCCCCCGCGTCCTTGAGGCTCTTGGCCGCTTCCAACACCTGCCCGCCCGTGGTCAGCACGTCTTCCACGATGATGACCGTTTCCCCCGCATTCAGAATTCCCTCGACCAGCTTGCCGGTCCCATAGTCCTTCTTCTGATTTCGCACGATGACGAACGGCTTCCCGCACGCCATGGCCGTCGCCGCCGCCAGCGGCACCGCCCCCAGTTCCGCCCCCGCGATCCGGTCCACTTTCTCCGTAACCTTCTCCGCAAACATCCTCCCCAATTCCCGCAGCACGTCCGGCTGAGTCTCAAACCGATATTTATCCAGATAGTAATTGCTCTTGCGTCCGCTCCGCAGAATAAACTCCCCTCGCAAAAGCGAAACCTCCGCAATCCGCACCGCAAGCTCCTGTCGAGTCATCCCGCCAATCATTTACCGGGCAGGCCCCAAATGCAACCGTGGCACGCGCGTCCCGCCCGTGATGGGTGCGTGTCACTTGCTGCGAAGAATTTCCCCCTCCCCTTGTACTCAGGGGGAGGGTTGGGGTGGGGGTCGAACGTCTTATGGGCCGCGCTTGACGAAAGCTGCGAAGATAAGAATCGAATTGCCAAGAAGGCAAGCATTGCGATGGTCATGCCCATGTCCATCGGATGGCCGCGCCCTTGTGGTTGGCCGAAATGCGCCTTAGCATCGCCAACAGTCAAGCTAAAAAGGCTACGAAATAAATCGAAAGGAGTTCGAAATGTTTCGACGCAGCATTCGAAGGATTTGTAACGCGGCGATGGTCGGCTCGCTTCTCGTCGCATCGGGCTGCTCTTCGAGCGCCGGGATGAATCCAACGCGCCCCATGGCGCTGGACGTTGAGGCGCCACCTCCCGCGGAAATTCAGGATGTGGGCGACTTGAAGCTGGAGGTCCTTAAAGCGGATATCGAAACTAACATCAGCGAATCCGGCCTGGATGTATCGACCAGAACCCTCAGCCCCAAGGATGGCTACAACCTGGTGGTTGTCACCCTCACCGGACAGGTCAGCGCTCCCTGCTGCTGCACTTTCGAGGCGCGCGAATTTGCCGCCGTGTACACAGAGAAAGACGGTTCTGAAACCAATACTTTAATCCGCATCTCGGAAGCTATTGGCGACCAAGACCGTTGGAACATTCCCGCCGAAGGCGGGTCTATTTGCTCGGGCTGGTACTTTTACAAGCCGGGAAAGGCGACCTTTCGCGTAGCCTTCACACTCCCAAAGGACGTTTCCAAATTCACCGTACGCTGTCCCACCACGGCAAAGAATTTGGCCGACCTGACGAACAACAAATGAAATAGGCCCCCGGCATCCGTCCCTTCCCGCCAGGGCCGTTGCGGTTTATTTGAGTGCCCGGATGGAATCGCACCGGCACTGTTTTCCGCGCGCGAGCCACAACGTCGGGATAATTGGCGCAGAAGCTCCCTCGCGGATCGGCCGGTGGGACGCCGCAAGCTCCTGTCGAGTCATCCCGCCAACTTTGCCACCCAAGCCCGAATTGCAAACGTGGCACGTGCGCCCCGCCGTGATGGGTGCGTCACATAATCAGCGGAATGCAAGCTGTACACGCTTTACAGTCATCCATCGACTTGTACAACTTGCACGGGATGCTCAGCGGAACGGTCTATGAGTAGCGGGCAAAAATGAATCTGCCGTCGCGGTCGTAGAAGGGCGATCCAGGTTGGCCGACCGTCTGCCAAATCTCATCAAACAAGGGCTGCATAAACTTTGCTGTCCGTGAAACCGTTTCAGAATAATCGGGGGAAATCGCGTCTCCGGGCACGGTCACTGGCCCTACGGTAATGCTTTCCTCATCCATCGAGCGGGTTGCTTCGTGCGTGATTAAGAATTGAATTCCGGCCACCCCCAGGAGAGAAACTATCACATAGAATGGGGACGTGACGCCAAATTGGTGTTTCAGTGCGATCATGTACTCACCAGATCGCCGCACTAACTCATCTTCGTCGCCGTGAAATGGATATGGCTGATCCTTTCGATACGGGTACGACCAGTAGAACCAACACGCCGCGTGTATCTGGCCATCAGACATGATTTCTGTCACCGTCTGCGGTGCCAGCCTATTCCCGGTTGTCTGGTCACGGCCATACGCAAGAGTGGCGAATGCTTTGCGGCCAAACGTTTTGTCCCAACTTCTGGTGTGCAGCGGCGAGAAAGCCGTGAGTAATTTTGATTCCGACAGTTTGATGTCGATCTCGTGTTCGACCGGCCTTACGGGAATAACCGACAAGGCAAGGATCGGCGGGGTTTTTGACATCTCGTAGAACTTGCCCGCAACTACACGATCCACAAATGCCTGATGGCTGGCCAGCGATTCGTCTCGTCGCCTCACAGCTTCTGACTTTGTGCGAGTCTCGGCATCCGGCTCGGATTTCTTTGCTTCGTCGGCCTTTATCATCCGAACGCGACGAGTCAGATCGGCTATCACCAGGTGTTTTAATTCATCGGGGGAGGAGAAGTTCTTCGCCAACGCCTTCTTGAACGTCTCACCCTTGAACTCCACGAGCCGGTCAAATTCCTTGGTGTCGATCTTCGACGGATCAATGGGCCGATTCGAGAAATATAGATGGACGGGCTTCCCCGCTTTTACAACCTCCTCGATTTCTTCAACCGTCCCCGATGCGGCAACCCCTGTGCTCGTGCCCAGCTTCGTCCAGAACATCCCGATCAGCAAATCGGCCGTGCGAATGATCTGCTTGTTGACAACCTCCTGTGGTCGGCCCATCTCAGGCGTCGTATGCGTTTCCCACATCTTGGGCTGTAACTGAACGGCCTCTGCTTCGGAGTGGAGATCGTTCCACTCGATAATTACCTGTTTGGCCGCCTGCCGTTCTTCAGGCATGTCAGATGGCGATGCGATGACGACGATGAAGGTGCGAGAATTATACGGCATTGTCGGATCGCCCCGATTTCATGGACCTCGAGGACAGCCCATTCGCGACCTGTTTCACAGCCATAGCATACCGCTCTACCTCGCGGGGTTCCAATTTCGGCAGAGCAGCCAAAAAGACTTCGTTGAGATTTTCCTCGTGCAGTACCCACGCCTTGCTCTGAAAGGTTTGGAAGTCGATGTATGCGAGTGGGGCAATCAACACGGGCTGAATCCACCGGACAGGACAGTCATTGCTCTCAAGTCGATCTTTCAATTTTAGTGCGAGTCTTTGTGCTTCGCGAATTTCATCGGTCTCCTGGCCATTTAGCAGGTACGTTCCATCTGCCCGCACAGAATACAAGCCGCGATGCGATTTCGTTGAAATGCAGAAGAACCCACCAGGTCCGATTAGCACATGGTCAAGATCGCCGCTCTTCCACAATTCGACATTGTGAAACACATGCCAAGTGTTCGGAAGGTCATTCAAATACCACGCAACCAGTGCCTCACCTTGCCCACCGCGTAACCATTTGATCCGTTCCCTAGCCAACTTTTCTATGTAGCCATCCAAACGACGAAGCCCCCAAAGAACTAGAGCCGTAATGCCGGCCGCGAGCATCACGAACGGCCATGCATTCTCTGATACCCACCGAAACAGTCCAAAGTGCCGCCCTAGCTCTGTCGCCAACAGAAAACCGAGCACTACACCGCCGGCAAGCGCCCCTCCCAATGACCACCATATCATCCGTGCGAAATATTGCCGCGCCGTTCGCTTGGCATATTGCCCCGCCTTTCCGTCGTCGTTGATGATCGCCATTACTCAAGCTCCATGCGAAATTGGTTGCTGACAGTTTTAAGCAGTGCTTTCCTGAAGCATTCTGTATTCAGCGCCTCCACATTGCCAATTGGAAAAGTATCAACCGGGGTAAACCCATCGCTGGATTCCTCCACGTCCTGAGAAGGTAGCCATATCTCGCCGGGCGGCAAATGGCCCGCAGTCGACCTTTATATTTGTCCCGGACCGATTTGATCGAGGACTCATTACGCAACAATAACGGGACGGGGACGTGAGCGCTCGACCAGACCGGACGATGAGGAGAATGGCTTTAGCGCCAAGATTCTCCCGCCGCGCCCCCGAAAGAAATATTTCCAAAAAATCCGCCGAATTCCAAAAACACGTCCAATTCCTTCACCTCCCGGCTATAGAGATAGAGGGACCTCCATTTTTTGTCGCCGATCCACCATCCGTTATCCCGGCCCAATTGCATCCATTGGGAACAGCGACAAAATGGCCGACCGATGCTTTTTCAAGTAGGTCCCCCCGGTAACGGTAACGAAACCCCGCGCCACGCTATCGAAATCGGGGGTTTTGTAACCACTGCTCCATGGCCGATTCCGCAACCGTGGTTTTACGATGACCATTACCCCGAAAAATTCGCGCCTCGCCGCAAGAAATGCACATTCGCCACGGATGAAAGGCGGAAGTTTCAAGTTGCAAGCTGCATGTTACAAGCAAGAGCCGATCGCCACCAACTTGTCACTTGCAACTTGCAACTTCCATCCCATCCATCCGAATCGGGCCCGTTTCCGATTTTCCGACGCCTCGCCTCGCGGTCAATTGGCCGCCCATCGAAATTTCGCTCGGAAAAGCGCGCTGACGCTGACACAGTCGCGCTTTGCGCTATCGAAAACCGCCACTGTGTCACCGCCCCCGCGATGCTTTTAGTAGTTTTATGATGTCCAAAAATCCGATGTGCGATTTCCCGGAATGCGACACTACCATCCGCTGACCGGATAGGCGCCTGGAAACAAAACTCCATTGCCAAACCCGAACCCGCAGAAATAGCCTGATCCTCCCCAATATGTTGCGCAACAAGCCGTATCCGCCGAGTAATAGTAATACCGATCGTAATCATCCCCGAATCGCGCCGGCGGCGTGATCTGGCTGAGGACGTCGCCATCGAAATACCGCGATCCGCCGCGCCCAATCGTCGGCCCCGCCAATTCGATCTGCGGCCGAGGGTTGGTGTGAACCGCGCGATCCGCCGGCCGGGCATGCATCAAAATCCGCTGGGCGCGAACCGCCAGCACGTCCTCGATGCTGAACAAATCCCGCTCCGACCCGTCGCTCCGCAGGACGCCCAGCGATTTCCCCGTGCTCATGGAAATGATTTGCCCACTAACACGAATCTGCCCATCGACGACCTGGATTCCCCCGAAGATGACGGCGTCGGCGCCGGCACCGGTGCCGGCACCGGTGCCGGCCGATTTCACCATCGCCACCGCGCCCGCCGAATCCGCCGGCGCGATCCCCGCCACGATCACCCCGGAGATTCCCGAAGCCCTCTGCAACCCCGTCGCCAGGCCTTCCTGCATCGCCCGCCCAAGCCATTCATGCCCCGACTCGCCCCGCACGTCAAACGGCACGACGGCCACCGTGAACGTCGGCCGGGTCGTGCTCGAATCCGCCCGCGCTGTCGCCGCCAGCCCGGCCAACGCAGCAACGCATATTCCGACAATCATTCGTACCATGGATTCCTCGGTTATTGTTAATGATAATGCCCATCCCCTCCATCCGGGCCTGCAAAACGCTTCCCATCCCGCGTCCATCGAAAATCAAGACCCAACGGGATGTTTTATTCCGTCCTTGCGGGCATTGTGATCCCATGAGAGGGCCGAAAACCCGTCAATCCAAAAGCAATTTGAATGCGTGATTCCATTGGTTTTTGGCGAAGCCGGGAATACACCACAGCATGCACAGCGGTTCGATGGCGCGGGCGGACTCGGCCCGGCCCATGTCGGCGATTTCCCAGCCGAATTGAGCCAAAATCGCCTCGACGACTTTCTTGGCATCCTCGGCATTGCCGCAGATGAACATGGTAGGTTTGCCGGCCTTGAACTTGGGATTCACCATGAGATTGGCGCCTACGGAATTGAACGCCTTGACGAAGTGGGCGTTGGGGAATTGCCGCTGCAGGCGTTCCATGAGCGATTCGTTGTGATCGGTGAAGAATTTCAGCACGCCATTGACGGGCGGGGCTTCTGCGATGGGATTGGTAGCGTCGATGACGGTCTTGTCGGCCAGATTGGATTCTCCGGCGGATTTCAGGGCTTCCGTCGCCACCGTGCCTTTGACGGCCAGGACGATCACCTCCGCGAATTTGGCGGCCTCGGCGAACGAACCGACCCGTGCGCCTGGATTGGACTTGGCCCAATCAGCCAGTTTTTTGGCATCGCGAGTTCCCAGGGTCACCTGATGACCGTGTTTCACGAAGCCGCCACCGAGGGCCTTGGCCACATCGCCCGATCCGAGTACGCCGATTTTCATAATGCCATCTCCTGAGTAAGAAATTTCGTTCGACCGTGTGAACAGCAGGCTGGCATGCATCACCTTCTCCAAGATTTCGGGTGGAAACGAGCCACGCCCGCGGATTGGCGGGAACACCGTCCCGCGGCCATTGTTCCATGGCGGGAAGCGAAGGCTTCGTGCAGTGCGTCCTCGGCGAGATCGAAGTCACCCGGAAGCCGAATCAGGATGGCGAATACCTGGCGCGATTCCGAGCGGTAAACGGCGTCGATCGCGTCGCGCGACCGCGCGCTCCTGTGCTCATCTTCCCTCAATCCAGCATCCCCTGAGCCACCAGCACCGCCTCCTGCCGAACCGTCAGCAATGATCGCAACGCGTTGCGGGCCACGAGCAGATCCTGGCTCGCCTTGGCCTTGGCGTCGCGCAGCGTGTCGAGCTTATTCTTGATCAGGTCGGGATTGCTGTTGACGTCGTCAACCACCGCCTGGAGCTCGGACGACGCCTTATCCACAGGGGAGAGATTCTGATTGCTTTGCGGGCCGTTTGTCCCCTGGCCCGGAGGTCCACCGAAATTTCTGAACCGGGCCATTCCGCCTTGCGCTTCCAGCTGCGCATCGGCCACTTTTTCCAGTGCCGGCAGGATGGCGGCGAACTCCTCGTCGCTCGCGCCCAGCGGCTCCTGAAGGCTCAGCAGACGCGCTACCCGACCCGCCTTCATCATCTTCTGCTGATTCCTCTGAATGATCGGCCCGAGTTGCTGGAATATCGACTGCCGCCATTGTTGGGCCTGATCCGGGTCCATGTTCTGGTTCACAGTCCGGAAATCCTGAAACACCTGCTGCATCAGCTTGGGCAGCTTCGCCTCATCGAAGTTGGGATCATCGAGGTCGGCCGCGAATTGGCGCGCCTCCTGCTCGACCTGATATTGCGTGGGCGGCGGCGCCGGTTTCGCCGGCGCGGCCGGGGCCGCGGCCTGCCCCCGCGCAAACCTGATCCCCACCATCATCATCAACGCACATGCAATCACGCCGGTTTTCATAATAGATCTTTTCATACGGTTGCCCCTTTCGTCTTCTCGACAACGGCAAAACTACGCGGCGTCCATGCCGAAATAGCGGCCTCCTCATCATATTATCCCTCATTTCGCCGGCACTTCAATGCCCCCTGGCCAATCACGTTACAATCCCGCCGCCTGTTTGTAATGAGGAAATTAACCCGCGACGCAGGCTATGATTGCGGGGAATAACCCATGGCAACCCAGTTCTACAACAACCTGAAAACCGCTTTGTTCCTGGCCGTCCTTACGGGATTGATCCTGGTCGGCGGCGAATTGATAGCCGGCCAGCGCGGACTCGTGATCGCGCTGGTCATGGCCGGCGTCATGAACTTCACCGGATACTTCTACAGCGATCAGATCGCCCTGGCCTCGGCCCAAGCGCAGGAAGTCGGGCCGGACCATCCGCTCTACCCAATCGTCGAGCGCCTCGCCCGGCGGGCCGGCCTGCCCATGCCGCGCGTCTACGTCTCCCCGCAACGGGCCCCAAACGCCTTCGCCACCGGCCGGAATCCAAAACACGCCGCCGTCTGCGCCACGCAGGGCCTGCTCGACATGCTCGACGAAAACGAGATCGCCGGCGTCATGTCCCACGAACTCGCCCACGTCCTGCATCGCGACATCCTGATTACCTCCGTCGCCGCCACCATCGCCGGCGCCATCAGCGCCTTCGGTTACATGTTCTGGTGGGGCGGCATGGCCGGCCGGTCCAACCGCCGTGACGGCGGCCTCGAATCCCTGTTGTTCCTCATTCTCGCCCCCATCGCCGCCACGCTCACGCAGTTGGCCATCAGCCGTTCCCGCGAATACAACGCCGACGCCGGCGGCGCACAAATCTGCGGCAACCCCATGTACCTCGCCACCGCCCTGGAAAAAATCTATTACGCCAACCGTCAAATCCCGATGAACGTGAACCCCGCTTTCAACACCATGTACATCGCCGAGCCGCTCAACACGATGGGCTTGGTCGCCGAGCTATTCCAAAGCCATCCTCCGTTGGAAAAGCGTCTGACCAACCTGATCGGCCGCGAATCGACGGGCGCGCTGCGTTAATTGGGCTGCTAAACCGCCGACCGCTCTTCCACAGGCTGCCGGCGGATTTCTTCCTTCCACTGCCGGATCAGCGCGGCGGTAACTTCGGTCCGCATTTTCTGCCGCAGCTTCAGCGTGGCCTGGATCATGCTCCAGCCGTCTCGGACCATCCGCACGGTGGTCGGGTCGATGTATTTCACGAAGATCGGAGTCTCGTCGATTCGCATTCGCGCCGCGCCGGCCCAGGCCAGCAACTCCACGTCAAAGAAAAATCCATCGGTCGTGATCTTCGGACCTAAAACCTCCCATGCTCGGGCGCTGATCCCCTTCAGTCCGGCCTGGGTATCGAGAATGGTGATGGGCAGCATTTGCCGAAGCCACCAGTTGAATGTCCGGCTCATCAGGTGTCGCCGGTAGATCGTCGGGAAGTCGCGCGGACTCATCCAAAACAGCGATTCGGGACTGGCGCGATTGGCGACGGCAAGATCGGCGCCCGATTCCAGCAATCGCAGGATCTTCAGTGCCTCGTCGGGGTCGTACGCCAGATCGACATCCGTATAGACGCGGTAGGGCGTCTTTGCCATGCTCAGCCCATGGCGAAGCGCGTAACCCTTGCCGCGATTGATTTCGTATGCGTCGAGCTGAACCTGATTTCCCACGTCTTCGATCAGCGCGCGAAGTTTTTTCGCGGTATCGTCGGGGTGTCCGTCGCAGACGAACAACACGCACCAATCCGGATGCTCCCCGAGAAACCGGCGCAACCGCGATACCGTGGATTCGATGAAATCCGCGGCCTTGTAGGTCGGCAGCACCAGGGTGCATTCAAACGATTGGCTGGAATCTTGGAAATGCATCATGTTCTGACAAGGCCCTGGCTGCTTCAGGGTTCATCGTACCGTCTCGACGCCGCGAATTCACGCCTGCCCGTGACTATTTTGGATGCAAACATGACGAGCGTATGAATGCGTGATTGAGCGATCCGCGAAATTCGGGTATTCATATGGTTTTCACGCTCGAATCGAAAATAACGTGGCATTCGTGAGCTACCCCAACCTCCACAGCTACGAGATGAGCGATAAACATCTGTCGGCATTCGGCTGGGTGCTTTGGGTGATGATGTTTGTTTTCGTCGCCGCCCTGGTCTTTCGCAACGACAGGGAAGACAACAGCAACGAATGTTGGGGCTACGCGCGGGCAACGTCCGCCTGGTGGGCCGGGGAAAATCTTTACGACACCACGAACATCGACGGTTTTCTCTACCTTCCGCAATTCGCCGTCATCTATACGCCGTTTGCGGTTCAGTGCCCGGGACGATTGGGGTCAAAACTCACTCATCCGATCGGGGACGTGCTCTGGCGGCTGGCAGGGCTGTACGTCTTCTGCCTTGGGCTTTGGCGAATGTCCAGGCTCCTGTCGCCGAGCCAGGCGTTGCGCGTCTTCGCGTTCAGCACCATCATCGCCCTGGCGCCGACGTACAACGCCCTGCGTAACGGGCAGTCCAATTTGCCCCTGGCCGCGCTCATGCTCCACGCCACCGTCGAACTCGTTGAAAAACGATGGTGGCGCGCGGCGATCTGGCTCACCATCGGGTTTGCCGTCAAGCCGATTATCCTGGTCATGATCCTGTTGGCCGGGGTGCTCTACCGGCCGATGAGCTGGCGGCTGGCGATCGCGTTGGCGGTGTTCCTACTGTCGCCGTTCGCCGCCGGGGGATTTCATTATGTACTGACGCAATACCACCAATGCTGGATCAAGCTGTCGATGTCCTCGCAGCCCGACCGCGCATTCAGCGACCTTCGCGGGCTTTTCTGGTCAATCGGATGCGTAATCCCCATGTCGGTGTTTACGGTCATGCAACTGATCGCGGCGGGTGCAACGCTGGCGCTGTGCTTCATCGCCTTCCGCCGCTGGAACGAACCGGCCGCCAGCGCGTTCATGCTGACACTGACGGCTTGTTACCTGATGCTCTTCAACCCGCGGACGGAGGGCAACTCCTACGTGATCCTGACGCCGATGATCGCCTTGCCCGCGGCGCTGCTCTTTCTGGACAACCGCCGCCGCCGCGCGGCGTGGACCCTGGTCGTGCTGTCGATCTGGCTTACCGGCAACCTCTGGGCCTACAAACAGACCGTGCATTGGATGAAGCCCCTGGCGTGCATCATCTTTCTCATCCTGGTGCTCCGCGAGCTGCTGCGCAAGAGCATCGCGGATTGGCCGGCGCCGGTGCAGGCGCGGCCGCCGGCTTGATAGTAGCGAGAAAACCTCACCCCGCCCCGAACGCCGCGTCAGGGTTCTCGAAGATTTCGAAAACCCGCGTCATCTTGCATCGTTCGAGAACTTCCATCACTTTGGGTTGACAGGCCGACAGACGGATGTGGCCCCCATATTGGCGCAGGCCGCGATGCGATTCGGCGAGCATGCCGATGCCCTGGCTGGACATGAAGGTGAGTTTGGTGAGATCGAATACGACAAGGGACGGCCGCTGGGCGGAAATGCGGGCAAGCTCTTGTTGAAGCAGATCGGTGTTCGGGGGGAGGCCGAGTTCGCCGGCGAGGGTGACCAGGAGACCGCCAGGGCGCTCTTGGACAGAGAATGCCAAGTTAGGCGAGCCGCGTCCTGACATGATGCCTTCCAGTTCTGAGCCTTTAAAGACTAACGCGGGGGGGCGAGAAAGGGAAGTCTGAAGGGATTGACGGGAGGGGCCGAAAGCGGGCCAATTTCGGCTATCGCAGCTTGATCGTCGCCAGGGCGAGCATTGCCAGCATGGCGCCGACGAGCCAGAAGCGAATGACCACCTGGGTTTCCGCCCAGCCTTTGAGTCGGAAATGGTTGTGGAGCGGGGCCATCAGGAAGATGCGGCGGCCTTCGCCATAGCGCCGCTTGGTCATTTTGAACCAGCCGATCTGAAGGATGACGCTAACGGCTTCGGCGACGAAGATTCCGCCGCAAAGGACGAGGAGCAGTTCCTGGCGGATGACGACGGCGATGTAGCCGAGCAGGCCGCCGAGGGCCAGGGAGCCCGTGTCGCCCATGAAGACCGAGGCCGGGGCGCAATTGAACCATAGGAATCCAAGACAAGCGCCGACCATCGCGCCGGCGATGACGGCCATTTGGGCGCTTCCGGGAATGCCGGGGAGGAGCAGGACTTCGACGAGATAGCGGCCGCCGACGGGATATCCCTGGAGCAGCGCCAGGATGAGGAACGTGAAGCTGACGATGCCGGCGCAGCCGGAGGCCAGGCCATCGAGGCCGTCGGTGAGATTGACGGCATTGCTGGTGGCGGTGAGGACGAGCGTTCCCACGAGAATGAACACCGTGGGGGTCAAGAATATTCTGAGGTTTTTGAAAAATGGGAAGTAGAGAGTGTGGCTGTTCGGGTCCTGGCTGTAGAAGTAGGTGAAATAGGAGAGAAGCGCGCCCAGACCGATCTGAAAGAGGATTTTTTCCAGCGAGGTGAGGCCCTGCCGGCTGACGTGCTGACCCGGGGGGAGGAGTTTTTCGCGGCGATGCGTGGTGAGCTTCAGCCAATCATCCACTGCCCCAACGGCTCCGAGCCAGACCAAGCAGATCAATCCCATTCCGACGTAAAAGTTATCCAGATCGGCCAGGAGGAGCGTCGTCAGGGCGATGGCGAAGATGATGAGGATTCCGCCCATGGTGGGCGTGCCCTTCTTGGTCCGCATGATTTCGTCCATCTGGGTCTGATCGAAGGCCGGCTGGTCGCCGATTTTCTGGCGCCGAAGCCAGCGGATGACGCCGGGGCCGAACAGGATGACCAGTGTGAAACTGAGGATGACCGCGGCCGTGGATTGAAAGGTTACATCGTTGAAAACGCGGAGGAATCCGATGCGGTGCGATTCGAGCCAGGCATACCGCGATTTGACCAGAAGATAGATCATGGCGTCAGGACGCGGCGGCTAAAGGCAAGGTCCGGGATGCGAGGATCGCCCGCGCGACGGCCTCCAGGCCGACGAGGCGCGATCCCTTCAGCAGCACCAGATCGCCGGTCACGAAATGCGATGCGATCGTCCCGGCGCTGGCGGCATCGGGGAACTGTTCGACGCGATCGGCCCGCATCCCGAGCCGGATCGCTTCCGATGCGATGGCCCGCGATTCGACCCCGACGCAAATCAGCAGGTCGGGCCGGAACTCCTCCGCCAGGAATCGGCCGATCTCGCGATGACATTCCGCCGAGGCTCCTCCAAGTTCGCGCATGTCGCCGAGGACGGCGATTCGCCGGCCGCGAACCGGGAGCGATGCCAGCGTTTGGATCGCGGCCTTCATCGACGCGGGATTGGCGTTGTACGCGTCGTTCAGTATCCGCACCCCGGCGGCTTCGATGGGTTGCAGCCGCATTTCCGGACCGGTGGATTTGGCCAGGTTCTGGACGATCTGCCGGTCGGACAACCCCAGCCGCCTGGCGACCGCGACAGCCGCCAGGGCGTTGGCGGCGACGTGATTTCCGAGCAGCGGAACGAACGCTTCGATGTCCCCGGGCTGGATCGTGAAATGCGTGCCGTTCCACGAGCAGATTGCGTTGGACGCCCAAACGTCGTTGGCTTTGGAAAAGCCGAAGGTCAGGCAATCGCCGTGGAAACCGGAGACGGCCTCGGTCAGCGCGGGGTCGTCGCCGTTGATGATGAGCGTCCCATCGTACTGGAGTCCCTCGATCAGGCTGGCGTTTTCACGTCTTACGCCGTCGAGATTGCCCAGGCCTTCCAGGTGCTCGGCGGAGCAATTGGTGATGATCGCGATGTCCGGCTGGGCGATGTGGGTGAGGTTTCGGATTTCACCGGGATGGTTCGTGCCGAGTTCCAAAACGAGATAATCGTCCGTCGGATCGGCGGGAAAAATCGCCAGCGGAACGCCGATGTCGTTGTTGAAACTCCTGGGCGACATCGTGCCGCGGAGGGTTTCCCGCAGGGCCGAATGGATGAGATGTTTGGTGCCGGTCTTCCCGTTGCTGCCGGCGACGGCGATGACTTTGCCGCGGAATTGCCGGCGGACGCGGCGGGCCA